>CAZWSE010000023.1:0-5207 GCA_964636575.1 uncultured Sulfitobacter sp.
CGGCCTGACACGGTTTGATCGAGTTTTTGATCTGGTCGATGACCAGCGATTCCAATTTGGCGCGGGTGAGTTTGATCACCATGTGCAACGGCGTGCCCGAGCCTGGGTCCATCGAGATGAACGGCTGGTTGATTTCGGTCTGGGTAGAAGACGAAAGCTCGATCTTGGCTTTTTCGGCAGCCTCTTTAAGGCGCTGAAGTGCCATTTTGTCTTTGGTCAGATCGACCGA
Organism: uncultured Sulfitobacter sp.; assembly: GCA_964636575.1. Lineage (GTDB taxonomy): Bacteria > Pseudomonadota > Alphaproteobacteria > Rhodobacterales > Rhodobacteraceae > CAZWSE01. Next base: position 230 of record CAZWSE010000023.1, read on the forward strand.
ATGCTCTTTCTTGAACTCGTCCGCCAGATAATTGACGATCCGCATGTCAAAGTCTTCGCCACCGAGGAAGGTGTCGCCGTTGGTCGATTTGACCTCAAACAGACCGTCGTCGATTTCCAGAATGGTGATGTCGAAAGTACCGCCGCCAAGGTCATAGACCGCGATGGTTTTCGTTTCTTTCTTGTCCAGACCATAGGCCAGCGCGGCTGCGGTGGGTTCGTTGATGATCCGCAACACTTCAAGACCGGCGATCTTGCCGGCGTCTTTAGTGGCCTGACGCTGGGCGTCGTTGAAATAGGCAGGAACGGTGATAACCGCTTGGGTCACGTCTTCGCCAAGGTACGACTCAGCCGTCTCTTTCATCTTACCCAAGATGAACGCAGAGATCTGGCTAGGGGAGTATTTCTCACCCTGTGCTTCGACCCATGCGTCACCGTTGCCGCCGTCAATGACGTTGAACGGCAGGTTCTTTTTGTCCTTCGCCAAATCCTTGTCGTCGTTACGGCGACCGATCAGACGTTTCACACCGAAGATTGTGTTGTCTGGGTTGGTGACGGCCTGGCGTTTCGCCGGCTGGCCTACAAGGCGCTCGTCATCTGTAAACGCAACGATCGAAGGTGTCGTCCGCGCGCCCTCTGCGTTTTCGATAACGCGGGGCTGGCTGCCGTCCATGATGGCGATACAGCTGTTTGTAGTTCCAAGGTCAATACCAATTACTTTGGCCATAGGTTCGATCCCTCTTGTCTAAAGGCGATTGCACGATGTCGCAGCCCGTTTCGGCACCCCGACCCTCGTTTGATGATGCTTTGCACGTTTCCCTGCGCAGCGGTTCGATGCGTATATAAGGAGCCACATTTGCTGCTGCAACCTTCCAAAGCGCTCCTATTTTGCAAATTGGGCCGATATTGGTCAGAGTCCACAGGGAATTAGGAGAATTCAGGGTGAAACTGACGCTGCGTGGCTTTGAAATTCACAAAGGATGGCTCGACCCGGATGCCCAGGCCACCTTGCTGGCTGCTATCCGCGATGTGGCCAAAGCCGCCCCTGTGTTTTCGCCCATGACCCCCTACGGCAAACCTATGTCTGTCAAAATGACCAGCGCGGGTGCGTTTGGTTGGGTGTCGGACCGGTCTGGTTACCGCTATGCGGCCACGCACCCCGACGGGCAGGCCTGGCCGCCGATCCCTGATCCTGTGATGCAAATCTGGAAAGACCTGTCCGGTGTGTCACGCGATCCTGAATGTTGTCTCATCAATTTTTACGGCGAAGACGCGCGCATGGGGATGCACCAAGACAAGGATGAAGCGAATTTTGATATGCCTGTGGTGTCAGTGTCTTTGGGCGACGACGGGCTGTTCCGCATCGGCAACCAATCACGTGGCGGCAAAACCGAAAGCCTTTGGTTGTCATCGGGGGACGTGGTCGTGATGGGCGGTGACGCGCGGTTGACCTATCACGGGGTGGACCGCATCCGGTTCGGGTCGTCGTCCCTTTTGCCGAAGGGCGGGCGGATCAATCTGACACTGCGGGTGGTCAGCTAGGCCGCACTGCGCAGGCGCAGGGCATTGGTGATGACAAAAACGCTCGACAGCGCCATCGCCCCTGCGGCCAGCCCGGGCGACAACAGCACGCCCCAAACCGGATAAAGCAAACCCATAGCAACAGGGATCAAAAGCACGTTGTAGGCAAAGGCCCAGAACAGGTTTTGCTTAATGTTGCGCAGGGTCGCGCGGCTGATCTCAAAAGCATTTGCAACACCGGCCAAGTCGCCGGACATCAACACCACATCAGCGGCCTCAATCGCGACATCGGTGCCGGTTCCAATGGCCAGCCCCACGTCGGCATGAGCCAATGCGGGGGCGTCGTTCAGTCCGTCTCCGACAAATGCGATAGGGCCTTGCAAACTGGACAGCGCCTTGACCTTACCGTCAGGCAAAACACCCGCGACCACTTGGTCAATGCCAAGGCTTTGGGCGACGGCGTCCGCAGTGGCTTGGCTGTCGCCGGTGATCAGGGCGACGTTTAATCCTTGGGCGTGCAGGGATTGAACAACGTCGGCGGCACCCTTTTTGATTTGGTCAGACACGGCCAAAACGGCGCTGGCTTTGCCATCCGTTGCCACCAGCACGAGCGTTTTGGCGGCTTTGGTCAAGGCATCGATCTGCGGCTGGAACGCGGTGAAATCGACGCCTTCGTTTTCCATCAGGCGCGCCGCCCCGATCAACAGGGTTTGCCCGTCGGCTTGTGCGCGCAACCCGTATCCGGGCAAGGCCTCAACATTCGACACTTTTGCTTTGGGGGCGCCTTTGGCTTGAGCGGCCTCTACAATGGCGCGCGCGATGGGGTGATCTGATTGCGCCTCGGCGGCCGCAACTTGGGACAGGATGCGCGTTTCATCCACGCCACCAGCCACATGAATATCCGCTAGATCAGGACGGCCCAAAGTCAGTGTGCCTGTCTTGTCAAAGGCAATGGTTTTCACCGCCTCAAGGCTTTGCAGGGCGTCGCCTTTGCGAAACAGAACCCCCTTTTGCGCGGCACGGCCTGTGCCGACCATCACAGACATCGGGGTCGCCAAACCCATTGCACAGGGGCAGGCGATAATCAGAACCGATACGCCTGCAACAACGGCGTGGGACAGTTTCGGGTCAGGGCCAATCGCCAGCCAGACCAAAAGGGTCAGCGCAGCCAAAACCAGAACCGCAGGTACGAAGCGTCCGGTGATCTTGTTGACCAAATCTTGCACAGGCAGGCGCGCGGATTGGGCCTGTTCGACCATATCAATGATCTGGGACAAGACAGTGTCGCTGCCCACGGCGGTGGCCTCAAACGTGAAGGCCGCATTGCCGTTGATTGTGCCAGCCGAGACAGCATCGCCGACGTGCTTTTCGACCTGCATGGGTTCGCCAGTTAGCATGGCCTCATCAATCCAGGTTTGGCCCGACACGATGCGTCCGTCTACGGCAATGCGTTCGCCTGCGCGCACCATCAAACGGTCGCCAAGAACAACGTCTTCGATGGGCAATTCTATATCGGTTTCGTCCCGCTCAACCCGCGCTGTTTTGGGCCGGAGCCCGATCAAGGCCTTGATCGCTTGGCCTGTCTTGCCCTTGGCACGGGCTTCCAGATAGCGACCGATCAAGATCAGGGTGACAATAACCGCCGCGGCCTCGAAATAGACAACCGGTGTAACGCTTGGGAATAGGGTCGGCACGAACAGCATTACGGTCGAGAAAAGAAAGGCCGCGCCCGCGCCTAGCGCCACGAGCGAATTCATATCAGGTCTGCGTTGGACAAGCGCCGGAATACCGTTCGTAAAGAAAGGCAACCCCGGCCAGAACAACACAACGCTGGTCAGCACGAACTGAATGGTCCAACTGGCCTTCATCCCGATGGTGCCTGCGATAAAGTGATGGAAGCTGGGGAACAGATGCCCGCCCATTTCCAGAATGAACACTGGCAGGGTCAGCAGCGCTGCGATCATCGCGCGCCGCAAGGCGACGGGGGCAGGGTCGGGGCGGTCTATGCCCTGCGCCTGATCTTTGACCGTGGCCGTGTACCCAGCCTTTGCAATTGCCGCGATAAGGGTGTCGGCGGTCGTGCCCGACTGTTGGACTTGGGCGGTTTCCGTCGCAAGGTTCACCTGCGCTTGTGTCACACCATCGACAGAGGCCAAAGCCGTTTCCACCCGCGCCACACAAGAGGCGCAGTGCAATCCGTCGATCTGAAATTCAAGGCGATCTGGGTGTTTCATGGCTGATATAGATAGGGGGGCTTGTGGGTTGAAGGTCAAGGGGCAAAGCGATCTCTCGCCATGGCTGTTGGGCTGGGGTAGGGTCCGCGCATGACTGCACTTTCCATTGACAATCGCACCGCTCGACACCTTTGGCTTGACGCTCAGGGCCTGTCGAATTCTCCTGTTGGGGCCGCGTCCCCAATTGAGATTATTCGTAAGCTGGGCATGGTTCAGCTTGATACGATCAAGGTGGTTGAACGCGCCCAAGATCATATTCTGTGGAGCCGCAATCAGACGTACCGGCCCAAGCACCTGCACAATTTGCTGGCCAAAGACCGCGCTGTGTTTGAACATTTTACCCATGATGCTAGCGTTCTGCCGGTCGAATACTACGCCATGTGGCGCAGGCAGATGCGGCGGATCACGGCTAAGATCGACAAAGCATCGTGGAACAAAACCATGCCTGGTCCCGAAGGCCGCGCCGCGATCAAGGCGCGGATTGCGCAGGAAGGCCCACTTTCGACCCATGCTTTTGACACCAAGGTGCAAGGCAAGAAAGAGATGTGGGCGCGCCCACCTCACAAACTGGCGCTCGATTACATGTGGTACGGAGGCGAGCTTGCCACCTGCCACCGTGACGGGTTCACCAAGGTCTATGATCTGACTGAACGGGTCGTCCCCGAAGCGCATCGCGCGGCGGATCATTCGGATGCCGAGATGCTGGATTGGATGTGTCGCACCGCGCTTGATAAACAAGCCTTTGGCAGCTTGGGTGATATTCAACGGTTCTGGTCTGCATCTGATGCGGGTGAAGTAAAGGCATGGGCCAAGACCGCCGATATGGTGCCTGTTGAGATCAAGGGCGCGGATGGGTCGCTGTACAGCGTCTATGCTGTGCCGGACATCGAAGACAGGATCGCACAGCTGGAACCGCCAACCAAACGGCTGCGCATTCTCAACCCTTTTGATCCGGTCGCCCGTGATCGGGACCGGCTGGAGCGGCTGTTCGGCTTCAACTACAGGATCGAGATGTTCGTGCCCGCCGCGAAACGGGTCTGGGGGTACTACGTGTTTCCTATTCTCGAAGGTGACAGGTTCATCGGCCGGATTGAGGCCAAAGCAGATCGCAAAGCGGGGACGCTGGATGTGCTGAACCTTTGGGCGGAACCCAAGATCAAATGGACCAAAGCGCGGCGGGCCAAACTGGAAGGGGAGCTAGACCGGTTTGCACGGTTCGCAGGG
>CAZWSE010000023.1:5307-37657 GCA_964636575.1 uncultured Sulfitobacter sp.
AGCGCGGCGGGCCAAACTGGAAGGGGAGCTAGACCGGTTTGCACGGTTCGCAGGGCTGACAAGCGTGGAATGGCGCACACAATATGACTAACCCACACTGACGCTTCCCCCTGAGTCTCTGCCGCGATATAGGGGAGTTATGACAAATCACTTGTATCAAAACGATCTGCCCGACGGGCTTGATCTGGGGCCGGTCGTCGCGATTGATTGCGAAACGATGGGTCTGAACCCGCACCGCGACAGGCTTTGCGTTATTCAAATGTCAGGCGGGGACGGAAATTCGCATATCGTGCAGGTCGCGATTGGCCAGACTGAGGCGCCAAACCTGTGCAAAATGCTCGAAGATCCGAATGTCTTGAAACTGTTCCACTTCGGGCGGTTTGATATTGCGGCGATGTTTAATGCGTTTGGGGCGCTGACGGCCCCTGTCTATTGCACCAAAATCGCGAGCCGTCTGATCCGCACTTACACGGACCGGCACGGGCTGAAAAACCTGATCCAGGAACTGCTGGGGGTAGACATTTCCAAGCACCAACAATCCAGCGATTGGGGCGCGCCGGAACTGACAGAAGCGCAGCTGGAATATGCAGCGTCGGACGTGTTGTACCTGCATCAGTTGCGGTCGATTCTGGACGAACGGCTCAGCCGTGAAGGTCGGATGGACATGGCCCAAGCATGTTTTGATTTCCTGCCCATGCGGGCAAGGCTTGATCTGGCGGGTTGGCCCGACACGGACATTTTCGCGCACTCATGAGCACAAAAACCCCCTTCAGAGACACTGCCCGCCGTGTGATCGACACTGAAATCGACGCGCTGCGGATGTTGGCTGATGGTTTGGACGACAGCTTTGCCGCAGCGGTGGAAATGCTGTTGAACGCAACCGGTCGGGTGATCGTTCTGGGTATGGGTAAATCGGGTCACATCGCGCGCAAGATTGCAGCGACCTTTGCCAGCACAGGCACGCCTGCGCATTTCGTGCACCCCGCTGAGGCCAGCCACGGTGATCTGGGGATGATGGCGCAGGGCGATGTTGTGATGGTCTTGTCGAACTCAGGCGAAACGCCTGAACTGGTCGATGTGATCGCCTATACACGCCGTTTCAACATTCCGATGATCGGGGTTGCCAGCAGGGCAGAATCGACACTGATCCGGCAGTCAGACGTCGGGCTGATCCTGCCGAAAGCACCAGAGGCCTGCGGGACGGGGGTTGTACCGACCTCTTCCACCACAATGACGCTGGCGCTGGGCGATGCGCTTGCGATTGCGCTGATGGAGCACCGGAAATTTACGCCTGAAAACTTTCGTGACTTTCACCCCGGCGGCAAACTTGGGGCGCAGCTTAGCCGTGTTCGGGATTTGATGCATTCGGGCGATGCTTTGCCTTTGGTCACAGCCTCAACACCGATGTCCGATGCGTTGATCGAGATCAGCCAAAAAGGCTTTGGCGTGGTCGGGGTGACGGATGCAGACGGGCAGTTGGCCGGTATCGTCACGGACGGGGATTTGCGGCGGAACATGGATGGCTTGCTGGACAAAACAGCGGGCGACGTGATGACAAAAGCCCCCACAACGGTCGCGCCCGGTGCATTGGCCGAAGCGGCCGTTGCGATCATGACAGACCGGAAAATCACCTGTCTCTTTGTGGTCGACCCAAGCGGGCCGGCGCAGGCCCAAGGGTTGATCCATATCCATGACTGTCTACGGGTTGGGTTGGGGTAATGATGGCGCAACCTGTTGATCGATATTCGAGACGGGTTGCCTGGCTGAAGGTCATCCTGCCTTTGATGGCCTTGGCGATCCTGTCGACGCTGTTCCTGCTGTCGCGGCAGATTGACCCGACAGCGGCTATTCCTTTTGGGGGCAGCGAAATCGAAGAACGGCTGCGGACTCAACAAATTACAGAACCCTTCTTTTCAGGCACGACTGCGCAGGGGGATCAATTGTCCTTTACCGCGGATACGATGCAATCGACGACTGGTGGTGGGACAGTCGCTGAAGGGCTGTCGGCCGAGATCGAATATGTCTCAGGCGCATGGATTGACGTGCAGGCGGGTCAGGGTGCCTTTCGATTGACAGAGCAACTGATTGATCTGTCCGGCGGGGTCTCGATTTCCACAAACACAGGCTATGCTATTCAAACCGAAGCGGTCTCAACACAGCTTGAAGATGGAACAATGATTGCAAATCAGACCGTCATGGCGGACGGTCCGGGGGGGCAAATTACCTCTGGCGGATTTATGGCCACATCGTCTGGCGCTGGAAAAACCAACCAATTGCTTTTCACAAACGGGGTCAAACTGATATACGACCCTAAGACAACTGAAAGATAATCGACGTGCGTCACATAGTTCTTGCTGTTCTTCTGCCCCTTTTGGCGAGCGTCGCCTTGGATGCCTCTGCGCAGTCCGCCAGTGTCGCTTTCGGCACGCTAAAGCAAAATCCCGATGCCCCCGTTGAAGTGTCCGCCGACACGCTTTCGGTGGATCAGGCAAGTGGATCGGCTGTGTTCACGGGAAATGTGGTGATCGGTCAGGGCGAAATGCGGCTGGCTGCGTCCAAAGTCCGCGTGACCTATGGAAACGACGGGCAAGGCATCAAACGGCTTCTGGCATCTGGTGGGGTGACTTTGGTCAGTGGGCCCGATGCGGCTGAGGCGCAAAATGCGGACTACAGTATTGAAACGGGCACCATTGTGATGACTGGCGATGTTCTTTTGACCCAAGGTCTTAGCGCGCTGACAGCAGACAAAATGACCGTAAACCTGCGCGATGGCACCGCCCAAATGAACGGGCGGGTCAAAACCGTGTTCCAGCCTGCGGACAACTGATGGCGAAGCCTGACCTCACCCTAACCGATGGCACCCAAGGGTTGCACATCACCAACCTGCGCAAAAGTTATCGCAAAAAGGTCGTGATCCGCGATTTCTCGATGCATCTGGATCGCGGAGAGGTCGTGGCGCTGCTTGGGCCGAACGGATCAGGCAAGACGACGACCTTCTATTCGGTGGCTGGTCTGGTGACGCCCGAAGGCGGCAATGTGGTGATAGACGGACAGGACGTGACGACCTTTCCGATGTACCGCCGCGCCCAACTTGGGATCGGGTATCTGCCGCAGGAAATGAGCATTTTTCGCGGGCTGAACGTCGAAGACAACATTTTAGCGATCTTGGACATCTCGACCCGCGACCGGCACAAAAAACGTGAACGGCTGGAAGAATTGCTGTCCGAGTTTTCGATCGAACACCTGCGCCGCGCGCCTGCGTTAGCGCTTTCGGGGGGTGAACGACGCCGTGTTGAGATTGCGCGCTGTTTGGCCGCAGACCCGAATTATCTGCTGCTGGACGAGCCTTTTGCGGGGGTTGATCCGATTTCTGTGACGGATATCCGGCACCTTGTCGCGGATCTGAAAAAGCGCGGCATTGGGGTCTTGATCACAGATCACAACGTGCGGGAAACGCTCGAAATTGTGGACCGTGCGTATATTTTGCACGATGGCAAAGTGTTGATGTCCGGAACCCCCGAAGAGGTGGTGCAGAACGAGAATGTGCGCCGTGTCTACCTAGGTGATAATTTCCGAATTTCGTGATAGTTCGCGGAAAACATTAACCAATTTCAGCTCAGACGATGGTCGGTTTTGATTGACAGAACGGGGTGTCATGGCCTCAAATAAGAGAATGACGCCACTCAGACTCAACGGATTGTGCTCCAAACCTTTTTGCAAGGGGCTTGAAACCCGCTTTTCTGGTGAACACGTCAATTCATACAGACACAGGTTCTAATCGGTCCCAATACGGGGTCCGCAGAACGGATGTGACTGTCAAATAACAAGGAGACGCAATGCGCTATCAGATCACCGGAAAACAGATCGACATCGGCGAAGCCCTTCAAACTCATGTGAAATCCGAACTCGACGGAGTGGTCCAGAAATACGCGGAACGACCGACCGACGCGAACGTGATTTTTTCCAAATCAGCGCATGAGTATGTCTGCGAAGCAACCGTTCATCTTTCAACCGGACTGACAGCGCAGGCCAAGGCGCATGCTACTGAAATCTATGCAGCTTTTGACAGTTGTAGCGAGAAAATGGAAAAGCAGTTGCGCCGGTACAAGCGCCGGTTGAAGGACCACCACAAGGACCGCTCCGAACCGATTGAACAGATCGGTGCGTCCTACAATATTCTGTCCGCCAAAGAGCACACGGAGGACGCTGAACCAGAGACGCTACAGCCAATGATTATCGCTGAAATGCAGACCAAAGTGCCGTCACTGTCTGTCGGCGAAGCGGTCATGCAGATGGAAATCGCAGGGGCCCCTGTTTTGGTCTTCAGAAACGAAGGAAAGGACGGCGTAAACGTTGTTTATCGTCGCGAAGACGGAAACATTGGTTGGATTGACCCGTAAAGGCTGTATATAGCGCGGACACTGCCACCGACTCAGTCACAACAAGGCTTAAAGATGGATTTGTCAGAACTCTTGAAACCAGAGGCCGTTAAGGTCGTTTCTTCTGCATCAAGCAAAAAGCGCCTTCTTCAGGATCTCGCTGATCTTGCAGGCGCGGCCTATGGGCTGGACGCTTCGTTGACGAATGAGTGTTTGGTGGAACGTGAAGGTCTTGGCCCCACGGGCGTTGGCAACGGTGTCGCCCTACCGCATGCACGTATGGAAAACCTCGAACAGGTGGTTGGCGCGTTTGTATTGCTCGAACGTCCTGTGGATTTTCATTCGGTGGACCGCCAGCCAGTTGATCTGATCTTTGGCCTGTTCGCACCGAAAGACGCGGGCGCAGAGCATTTGAAGTCTTTGGCGGCCGTGTCACGCACCCTGCGCGACCCTGAGGTTTGCGGCAAACTGCGAGCGAACCCTGATCCCTCGACGCTGTTCATGATTTTGACAGCCTTGGACAACCAGCAAGCCGCCTAAGCGGACCACGGCCCGAACCCGAACATCATGTAGTCGCGCTGGTATATCTGCGCGATCATGGTCTCAATCTCATCGTCATATATGTCTGCCAATGTGAATGGTGTGTCGTCTTGAGATGCAGGCATAGGCGTGTTCTTAAGGCCGACCCGCGCAGCAAGGCCATTCAGGTCTTCGGCCATAGTCGTTTCGCGCAAGATCAAATCGGGTAGGGCGAAGGTGCCAAACCCCTGCACGATCTGCGACTGTGTGCACCATGCAGGGTCAATCCGGATCGGCGTTTGCCCCGCAAGGTTCGCTTTCACGAAGTCCAGAAAGGCAACAAAAGCGGCGCGATGTTGGATCCGGTCGTATCCGTCCATCTCGTCCGGCAAGGGCAGGGCAAATCGCTTTATCAGGGTTTGGCGGATGGCCACGTAGGCGTCCGGTCCGTCCCCCAGAATATAGGTGCAAAACGCATTATGTACGCGCAAGGCTGGATGGCGCAGCACCGTAAAGCTGCGATGGTCTTTGTGCTTTCGCTTCCACTGGCGCAGGGTTTTTTGGGTGAAGGCACGTTGCAAGTCATCAACGTCACCCCCGTCAAGCGCTGCCAGCCATGTCTCAACCGCGTCGGTCGGGCCGCCCTTTATGGGCAGATGCATCAAGGGCGCGGTTTTGGCAGCCACATAGCTAGGGACAACTGGCCCGCGGCGCGGTTCAAAATTGGGGGTGCGGGACAGGTTAAAACTGTCCAAGCGCGCCACAGCTTGTTCCATATCTTCAAAGTTCGCGACCTTGTCCGACAGGGGCGCAGGGTTTTGCTTTTTCAGGCTTTGATCTAGCTGTTCCAACCGGTCCTCGACGCCCAGATAAGCGGCAAGTCCGTTCAGAACTTCAACACTTTGCAGGTCTTCGTAGGCGATATAAAACGCAGTTTGTCCTGTGGTTTGAAGGGTGTTTAAAACGTCGACCTGAAAGGACTGCAACGCGGCCAGATGGTCGATGAACTCATCCGCGTCAAACTGAACTTTTGCAGATCGCTGACGTTTTACATCTGTCAGCTTCCACTGGCCGGTTTCCTGCGCAATCTTCCACGATACGTAGCTTTCGGCGGGGTTGCGGGTCAGGATGATCTTGGCACAGCGCGGATTTGTCAGGCAGGGTTCCAGCACCCGTGCATCGTGATCGTGAAAAAACCGAAACCCGCCGATGCCTTTGGTTTCATCCTTGATTGTATTGACCAATAGGCTGGGGTCTTTGTCACGTACAGTTTGGGTGATGCCCAGAATATCGGTGCGATTGGGGTAGCCGATGAAGTGCGGATTGAAGGCTTCCCCGTAGCAAGTGACCCCGTTCAATGCGTTCAGATTGGTTTCCAGAAAGTTCGATCCGGTTCGCATTTCGGCCAGCACAACGAAGGTGTCGAAGGCCCCGTTCATTGGACAAGATAGGGTTTGCGTGGCGGCTTGGGCGCGGCCACTGGATCACGTTCAACAGGAAAGTCGCCCATCAGGTAGGGGTGCATTCCTTGGTTTTTGAGGTTCTGTAGGAACTGGCCAAAGCCATGCAAGTCAACCATCTGTGGGACTTCAGACAAGCGGCGCAATGGCATCTGTCCGATCTCGTCCATAATGCTTTGCAAAGGCTCCATCGGGGCTTCGATAAATTCAGCCATCGTCCAAATGCGCACCCGCGCCTTCGTGGCGGGTGAACGCAGGACTTCCAGATGCTCGCTTTCGATCTTTTGCATGGCCGCAGCCAGTCGTCGGATATCCGAAAAGTTCATGTTCGACTGGAACAGTTTGACCGCCCATGCGCCCGAAATCACCGAAATCTGTGCGTTTGGATCACGGCTGATCTGAACATTAACCTGCTGGTTGTCGGTTGGACTGAATTGAAAGCACTGACGTTCGCCGCGTGTGTTCCAGATCAGGCTGGTCAGAAAGGCGGCGGGGTCATAGTCGCGTGCCTCGGCGCTGTCGCTTAAAGCACCGTTGATGACCGATTGATCGCCAGCAAAATGCACCCGATCCGGCGCAAAAAGATGCCCGTGCACCCGTGCACCGGTGTTTTTGGTTAGCCAAGGTTCCCAGTTTTCAAACAGCTCCGCAAAACCTTGAAACATGGAATAGGCGCCCGCGGTGACCCCGTTTTCCCAGTCGCGATTTGGAAAGCGGCTTTGCATGTAAAGCCCCGGTCGCCCGCGTGTTCGCCGCTCAACCGCTTTGGCAAAGATGCGGTCGATTTTACCTGGGTTTGGCTCTGTCTTTTTCATCGACAGCCCGTCGTAAGCCAGAAAGGCCTCATATAACCTGTCGGCACGGGGCCAGATTTTGCGCGCCACAAAGCAATCGGACCGGCGCAGCAGTTGCAAGTGATCGTCGTAGAAGATGTGCGGTTTGCCTTGAAAGTCGAACTTGGACAGGGTCAACGACCGGCTTTCGATGTTGGTTGAATACTGACGCACCAGCGTCTGGAAATAGCTCTCATCCGGGATCCAGACCTGCTTGAAATAGCGGTCGTATTCTACGCGGTCGGGGTCTTGCAGGATCGCGGACAGGGTTTGGCGGGTCAGACACCACCACTGTGATCCCATGTGCGGCACAAGCCCTTTTGGCATCTTTCGATGCAACCGGAACCGACGTTGGAATTCGACATAGGCATCAAACAGAATGCGGTTCTTTTTCCATGAAAACGGGAAGCGCAGGGTGAACCGTTCCTGATCGAGCCCGCCAACGGTCCAAGGCACATCGGCGGTCGTGGCGCTTTCGATGAAGTCGGTGCGGGGTCGGGCCTCTAGGTAGTCGACCAATTCCTCGACGGGGCGCAGTGGTAGACAGGATCCGGAGGCCAGATAGACGTGCCGGACGTCTTCAAAATCGGCCAACATGACCTCGCCGGCAGATTGGGTCGCAGCCAAAATCCCCCAAGTTCCCCATTCACAGCGATGGCGTTTGGAAAAGCGGACGTTCTTGAGATCGGAGAACCGGCTGACGAAGGCATTGAAGTTTTTGGTTGGGACGATCTTGTCAACGTGGATGACAACGGGACAGCCCGCGTTCGCCCAATGACGGGCGACTTGTTCGGCACGGGCCAAAGCCGTGTGCACCAGCATGACAATGCCGACGCTCACGCCCAGTTGCCCTTAGACATAAGCCCCAGAATTTCGAGCTGCCGCCAGTTGATGTATTTCTCGGACCATTTGCACCATAGTTGGGGATCATTTTCCAACCGTTCTGCATAGGCCTTGTATTCGATGCTGGCGGCATAGTGTTGGTTGCGCTCAAGCTCTTCGCGGGCCTTCTGGCCGAAGGTGTCGATGAACTTGGCATGCAGCAAAATACCGGAGGCTTTCTCGCCGCCCCATTCGTCGTAAACCTGGTTCAAACCACGGGGCAGCAGCATGTGGGACGAGCTGACATAGGCATAACGCTTGTCCCATTTGACCAGCGGGATCTTGTTCAACGCAGGCGCCTTTTCGGGGGCATCGGGAAAGAATACACGGGCGCGGGGTCCACCTTGGATCCATAGGTTCCCGAAGCGGCGATTCTTGCGCATCACATAGTTGCCGCTGTCGAACCAAGACGCGATCTCAAGGGGGTTCTGACCCTCAACATAAGGTTGTTCGTCAATCCGGCCCTTGGGGTACATATCCAGCAACATGGCGGAAAAAGACTTGATGGATGAGGCATCCAACCAGTCGGTCAAAGCGCGCAAAGGGCGTGTATCGCAAAACGGATAAACCAGAAACTCGTCTGGATCGACGGTCAAAGACCAGTGGCCATGGGCGTGCTTCATCTGAAGCCAGTTCAGCCAGTCGACACCAAAACGGGCGCGCTTGTAGCTGGCGGTGGCATGCCACAATGACACATCTGGTTGGTCTTCAAGATACTGGCGGGACCCATCGGTGCTGTCGTTGTCGACAACAAAGAAATGGTTCACGCCCATCTTGCGATAGTAATCTAGGAAGAATGGCAGGCGGATACGCTCATTGCGCAGGGTTGAGAACACCAAAAGATCTTCGGGTTTGATCTGGGCGGTACGGTCGGCAACAGGGCGCAACTCACGACGCTTACGGAACGCACGAATGCGCCACCGTTTTCGCTGAAGCCTCAGCCTGTAAGACTGCCAAACGCCCACGTATCGCCCCTATTACCGCCTCTACACAAGTTTTTGTGCGCGTCTTTCGGTATCAAGTTAACCTTAACACGAGGTTGAAGTGGGCATCCCAAGTTGGAGGCTCAAATTTCCCTTTGGTTTGGCTGCTTTGACCCGTGCGTGCCTCTTGTGCAAGTTTCTTAATGTTATCCGTCCATAAGTAACCTTCTGAGACGCTTGCGTAAACGGGAATGTGGCCCAAAACCTCCTTGAAGACGGGTAAATCGTTGCAAATTATGGGCACATCTAGTGCTGCGGCTTCAATTGGGGGCAATCCATAGCCTTCTGCAAAGGTCGGGAACAGCAGCGCGCTGGCGTTTTTCATCAGGGAAAACAGGGCGTCATCGGTTAAATCCGGCAGCTCCAGAACCCCGCTTTCGCGGCCCAGCGCATCAAGTTGTTGGAACACATGGGCGTTGTTCCAGCCGCGTTTTCCACAGATCAAAAGCTGTGGGGGGTCGGTCATTTCTGCCCACAGATCAAGTAAAAATTGATGGTTTTTGCGCGGCTCGATCGTGCCAACGGCCATCATATAGGGCGTCTTTACGCCCTCAGGCAGCGGCAAAACAAGCGGTTTTGGTACGTCTACCCCAAGGTGCGCGACGGCAGTTTCAGGGGTCAGATCCCAAGCACTACAATGGCGCAAAATGTCCGACTGCGTATGCGCTGAATTGCACAGGATCAGATCAGCTTTTAACGCCACCCTTTTGAGCATTTTTCGAAAGCGATCGGTGCTGCCGGTGCCTTGGTACTGCGGGAAATCCAGTGGAATCGTATCGTGGATCATTACGGTGATTTGGCAATTTGCACCATGTTTGACGGCCCATAAAACACGCTCCGTCAGGTTAGACAGCCCCACGTTGATGTAGCGGGTGTTTGCGGGCAGGTGCTTGGCCAAGGTCTTGGTTAACCGGCTTGGCCTGCATCGCGCCAGTGCATGACGGCGGGCATCTGCTTCGGCTTTCTTCCGGGTCTCGTCGCGTTTCGGGGACAGGCGCGACAGCACATCAAGTGCGCCCCACGGGGTTGTGCCGTCCACTCGGCTGGCAAATTCAGATACGCCGCTTTGATCCAGCAGTATGTATCCAAGGCCGGTTTTGATCAGCCCGAACAGCGGTATCGGTTCCGCCAGCAATCGTTTCAAATAGGCGTGTTCGACCCTATCAACACCTGTCAGCGTTTGTCCGGCGCGGCTTGTCAGCCGGGTCAGGTCAAGCAGACGTGCGGGTGGGTCATGCGTCATATGATCCAGTTTGGTGCCATCGCCATGCATCTGCAATCATGGTTTGCAGATCAGATCGTTTGGGGGACCATCCCAGTTCACGCTCGGCCCGTGTGGACCCTGAGACAAGTCTAGTGCAGTCACCGGGCCGACGTGGGCCATCTGATACTGGAACGGGTCGGTTGGTCACAGCGCCCGATTGATTGATGACATCGCGAACAGAGAATCCTGTTCCGGTGCCAAGGTTGAAGACGCGGTTGCCTTTCCCGTCCTCAAGCCAATTCAGACCCAGAATATGGGCATCGACCAGATCACAGACATGCACATAGTCTCTGATACAGGTTCCATCGGGGGTGTCGTAGTCGGTGCCATGGACCGTAAGCGCCGCTCTTTTGCCATCAATCGCGTCCAGCATCAGCGGGATCAGATGGGTTTCAGGTTGGTGAAATTCGCCAACCTCGGCCTCGGGATCTGCGCCTGCGACGTTGAAGTAGCGGAAGATGACGTGGTTCAGCCCGAAGGCATTTCCAAAGTCGGACAGGATGTCTTCAATCGCCCGTTTTGACGCGCCATAGGCGTTGATCGGATGCTGGGCAGAGCTTTCGTCCAGAACGACGTTGTCCTGATCGCCATAGGTTGCGCAGGTCGATGAGAACACGAAGTTCAAGCAGTTTGCGGCAACGGCGGCTTCGATCAAGGTCAGCGACCCTTGCACATTGTTTCGCCAGTAAGCGCCCGGATCCTGCATGCTTTCACCAACCTGCGACAGGGCGGCAAAGTGCATGACGGCGACGGGTTTGTATTTGGCGAAAACGTCGTCGAGGCGGTTCCGATCCAATAGGTCACCTTGTTCGAATGGTCCGAATTTAACTGCGTCTTTCCAACCAGTTACAAGGTTGTCAAAGGTAACGGGCGTGTACCCAGCCTGCGCCAGAGCCTTGCATGCGTGCGAGCCGATATACCCCGCGCCGCCTGTTACCAGAACATGTTTCACAAAGCCCCCCGGCGTTTGGGTTTATTCGGCTGCCTTGTCGAGCGAAGTTACCTCACGCAGGTAACGCGCCAGATCATCGCGCAGGTCATCGCGGGCAAGGCCAAAGGCGACGGTCGCCTGCAAGAAGCCCGCTTTCGATCCGCAATCAAACCTTTGACCGCGGAAACGGTATCCGTAAACGCCACGGTCTTGGTTCAGCTCTTCTGCGATGGCGTCGGTCAGTTGGATTTCACCACCCGCACCCGATTTCAGCTTGTTCAGGTTGGTCAGAACCTTCGGCGACAGGATATATCGGCCAATCACGGCAAGGTTCGAAGGCGCATCTTCCTGCTTTGGCTTTTCAACCATCCCTTTGACGGAAACCATCGATCCGAAATCTTCTTTCACATCCAGAACACCATAGGACGACGTCTTTTCAGGCGATACTTCCATCGCGGCAACCATGCTGCCGCCGGTTTCTTCGTAAGCCTCGACCATTTGTTGCAAACAAGGCTTTTCGGCCGCGATCACATCGTCGGGCAGGATCACAGCGAACGGCTCATTCGCGATCAGTCGGCGGGCACACCAAACGGCGTGGCCTAATCCAAGCGCTTTGTGCTGGCGGATATAAGCGATTGCGCCGCTGTCCATGTTGGTGTTTTTCAGAACTTCCAGCAGATCATCCTTACCCTTCTTGCGCAGTTCTTGCTCAAGCTGGGGGGCGTGATCGAAATAGTCCTCAAGCGCGCCTTTGCCGCGCGAGGTCACAAAAATGAATTCCTTGATGCCAGCCGCCCGGGCTTCATCAATTGCGTATTGGATCAACGGACGATCCACCAAAGTCATGATTTCTTTCGGAACAGACTTGGTCGCGGGCAAGAACCGCGTCCCCATTCCGGCCACAGGAAAGATGGCTTTGGTTACTTTTCTACGCATATTCTGTCCTCAATTTTTACTTTACCGCACTATTCAGCACGCGGATTAACAAACATTTACACCCCGATTGTGGACAAAGCATGGCGGTTTGTGAAGTTTGATGACGGTTTTTCCAAAAAGGCGCGGTTTTGTGGCGAATGGGGCGCAAGTTACTGCCGGAAGGGGCGAATTTTTGCCAGCCTGCGCGTCTCTGTGGTTGTGCGGGACTTGCGAGTCGCAAGTTTGAACAAGGGGTCATTGCGATCCGATTTCCCGAAAAGCCCGCCGCGTTGAACCCAAACTCCACGCTCTGTCATCCGCGCCCGATGAAAAAGCGCGGTGGGAGAGTACAAAAACACGGTATCGCCTGGTTTTGCGGTCTCCATCAAGCGTGATGCAGACCATACCCAACCGCTATGTACGTCACTTGAAAGTTCGGACTGTACGAAAGGATGAAAGGGGGAATCCGTGGCAAGGTTCGGTTGGGTTTGCGCGGCACGGGTCAGACCCTCTTTATAACCGGCGTTTAACCCTTTCATAAGCGTTCTGATGTCGCGCGGTTCAAGCCGACCGGCGACCATGTGCCGTAGACACCTGCGGCGTTGATCCCGCTGTACCTGTGCCCAAAGCTCTGCGCGCTGGACAGAGGGCACATGTTTGCGCAAGAAAACTGCCCAGCTGGCGCCGATCTGATGCAGATCTGTCGGTACACGGGCTTCCGTACGACTGCTGTTTCCAAGATACCCATGCAGCACCTGCGCCAAGGGGACAATTGCCGTGGCATATCCCTTTTCGGCCAGACGCATATTCAGATCGGTTTCATCGTGAAAATACCGAAAAGCAGTGTCTAATCCGCCCAATTCGACCAAAATATCGCGGCGGATAGCCATATTGGTGCCTTCGGTTTTGATGGCCTTCTCAGGGGTGCCGCGTAGCACTTTGGGATGGGTGCCTTGCATCTCGACCGGCGTCGTCTGGCCAGTGCCATCAACCGTCTGTGCAGTCCATTGAAAGGAAATCCCGTTGCGACCCCGGACATAGCCACCTGAACAGGCAATGTCGGCCTTTGCGAATGGATCAATTAGATGGGTCAGCCATGTAGGTTCGGCCACGGCATCGTCATCAATAAAGGCAACAACATCGCCACCAGCGGCTTCAATCCCAAGATTACGTGCGGCACTGATATTCGGGTCATCAAAAGGCACCTGTTTGATGGATCCGACAAAGGGCAGGGATTGAACGGCGCTTAAACCAGCGGGGTCGGCCACGACGATGACTTCGAACCGCGCATAGTGAAGCTGGGACAGACTGGTCAAACACAGCTTCAAAGCCTCAGGACGACCTCGACTGACAACAACAATGCTGACGGGGATTGTGGTCATTCCAGACCCATTTGGGCCATCATAGACTCTATTTTGGGCACGTCTTCAGGGTTGTTAAGCTCCCAAAACTGGCGATCTTTGGCATCGACTTCAACGCAGAGAACGGCGCGGTTGTTTTCCATGAACCGAAGCTGTTCTAACCCTTCAAGCGTTTCCAGCGGGCCGGTCGGCCATGTCGGATAAGCCTTTAGCGCATCGGGGCGATAGGCATAGACCCCGACGTGATGAAACACAGGCGTTTCATCGTTGTCTTTGTAGGATTGGGACGTGAAGGGCACGACCTCTTTTGAGAAATACATCGCGGTCATATCGCGGGCGAAAACGGCGGTGGTGCCTCCGACACGGCCAGCTTGTCTGTCTGCCAGAAGTCCGTTCAAGGTGTCTGCGTCACAGCGCAAAACGGGGGTAGCGATTTCAGCGTCCGGCGCATTTTGCAGGCCAGTTACAAGATCCTCGACAAACCAATGCGGGGTCAGCGGGGCGTCACCTTGCAAGTTCACCACCACGTCGAACCCGCCGCCTAAGGTGCTATGGGCCTCCGCGCAGCGTTCCGTTCCGTTCGCGCACTCGACCGAAGTCATCACCACGTCAGCGCCGAACCTTTCGGCATGTTGTTTGATCCGGTCATCATCGGTGGCGACGACAACACGGTCCACACCGCCCACTTGCATTGCGGCGTCCCATGATCTTTGTATCAATGATTTTGAAACACCCGTTGCACCCTTTAATTCGGCCAAAGGCTTTGCTGGATACCGCGTTGATGCGTAGCGCGCAGGGATGACGATAAGGACTGGCATCAGGCCTCTTTCAGCGCGACGCCCGCAGCATGGGCAATGAAGAACGGATTGGCATAATCCGGTTTTCCGTAGCGCAGCGGGGTATGGTCATCAAAGCGCACCACATGACCGCCAGCACCGGACAATACGGCATGTCCCGCAGCGGTATCCCATTCCATCGTGCGCCCGACGCGGGGGTACAAATCAGCCTCGCCCGTTGCCACAAGGCAGAACTTCAAAGATGATCCTGCAGCTGCGCTATCTGCCACTTGGTACTTGTTGATATAGTCGTCCGTTGCAGCATCGCGGTGCGATTTAGAGGCCACGACGATTAGCTTGGAATTGTCAGGGTTAGAGACTGAAATCGCCTTGTTAGAGCCTATTTTATCTTTGGCAAAACCGCCGGTTTCTTCGACGGATTGGCCGTTGGCATCGGTGAAAAACATCCGGTTTTTGGCGGGTGCATAAACGACGCCGCGGGTCGGAACACCGTTTTCTACCAACGCGATATTGACTGTGAAATCACCGCGCCGGTGGATAAATTCTTTCGTGCCATCCAGCGGGTCCACAATTAGGAACGTATCGGCGCTGTGTCCGTGTGTGTCAGCTTGTTCTTCCGTCACTAAAAGCACATCTGGGAAGGCTTCGCGTAGCCCGTCCGAGATGATCTTATCAGCCGCCTTATCGGCCAGCGTTACAGGGCTGTCATCGCCCTTTGTCTCAACGCCGAAGTCATCAGATCCATAGATCTCCATGATCTTGTCACCGGCTTCCAGCGCAAGACGGCGCATCACCACGGTTAGGGTTGCATAATCCACACGGTTTCTCCTGCTCTGAACCTTGGCGCGGAAAAGTTTGATTAGCCCGCGCGCGGCCTTTATGCTTTGGGACTAACGGAACAGCAAGAATTCCGTGCCACAAGGCCAAGCAAGACACAAAAGACAGGCAGTCAGATGTTTCAGAATACACGCAAAACGTCGGGGCTTGCCTCGGCCGCGGCGATCTTAGAGCTGATCTACCATTCCATCGTGCGATCCGTACGCAAAAGCCATGGCAACGCTGTGATGGCGATTTTTATGAATATGTTGCAGGCCATTATTTTTGTGCTGGCCTTCTACGTCATGTTTTCCGTGCTTGGTCTGCGCGGGTCTGCCCTTCGCGGTGACTTTCTGCTGTATATTATGACTGGCATCTTCCTGTTCATGACCCATACCAAGACCCTTGGTGCGGTCGTCGGGTCTGAAGGTCCCGCCAGTCCGATGATGCAACACGCGCCGATGAATACGATTATTTCTATTTCGTCGTCCGCGCTGGGCACCCTGTATATTCAGGTCCTGTCGCTTTTTATGATCTTGTTCATCTACCACGTGGCCTTCGTACCGGTCGAGATCGATCACCCCGCTTGGGCGTTCGGAATGTTGCTGGTGGCATGGGTGTCCGGTTTTGCGATTGGGTTGGTTTTGCTGGCCTTGAAGCCTTGGATGCCGGAAGTCGTCAGTGTGTTCACCACGATCTACCAACGCGCCAATATGATCGCGTCGGGCAAGATGTTCGTGGCCAATACGCTGCCCAGTTTTATGCTGGCGATGTTCGATTGGAACCCGCTGTTCCACGCCATCGATCAGGCGCGGGGGTTTACGTTTATCAACTACAACCCGCGCTACAGCTCGATTGAGTATCCGCTGTATCTGAGCCTCGGGTTGATCATGATCGGGTTGATGGGTGAGTTTTATACCCGCCGCCACGCCTCAGCCAGCTGGAACGCGCGTCGGTAGTTCGATTGCGCATCGCGGTTTTGAAACCGCTGTTGTACATTGCGGCGAAACACAACGCCGACCGATGGGAGCAACGCAATGAAGACACGCAAACTGGGACAGAACGGGCCAACGGTCAGCGCGGTCGGATACGGGGCGATGTCCTTCACTGACTTCTACGGGGCGACGGATGACGGATCATCTGCGAAGGTTCTGGATGCCTGTTTCGATCTTGGAATCACTCATCTGGACACATCAGACGCCTACGGCATGGGCCGGTCAGAGAACGTTATCGGGACGTGGCTTAAGGCCCACAACGGCGAAAACCCGTTTACCATCGCGACCAAAGTGGGGATCACCCGCGACCCTGACCAGCGGTTCAACAATTCAGCCGAACACCTGACCACATCGCTGGACGGCAGCCTCAAACGGCTCGGGGTTGAGGCGATTGATCTTTATTACGTGCACCGGCGCGACACGCGGTTTGAAATCGAAGAGGTGACCGAGACGATGGCAAGCTTCGTGAAAGCGGGGAAAGTCAAAGCGATCGGTTATTCAGAAATCGCGCCATCGTCCTTGCGGCGGGCGCATGCGGTGCATCCTATTGCGGCGGTTCAGTCTGAATATTCCCTGTCCACCCGCGCGCCAGAGCTGGGACTGATCCAAACCTGCAATGACATCGGGGCGTCCCTGGTGGCGTTTTCACCCGTCGGGCGGGCTTTGCTGACAGACCGACCGCACAGCTTGGAAAGCGTTAAAGACATGCCGTTCTTGGTTAACAACCCAAGGTTCATGGAACCCAACCTGTCGGCAAACATAGAAATCACAGCCAAGTTCAGGGAACTGGCAGCCGACATGGGCGTGCCTGCCGCGTCGCTCGCAATTGCGTGGGTGCTGCATCAAGGCCAAGACATCCATGCCATTCCGGGCACCCGCAAGATTGAACATCTGCATGAGCTTGTCACAGGGGGTACGATGGAACTAAGCGATGAAGATGTTGCACGAATTGAAAGCATTTTGCCGGTAGGCTGGGCGCATGGGGACAGATATTCACTGGCACAATGGGCTGGACCGGAACGGTACAGTTAGGGCAGAAAACAGTCTCTAACTAAGGCTTTTCGACATTCATCTCGGCCAGAATAGTGTCTGTCAGCGCAGGGATATTCGTCGCGTCGGCTTCAGACACATGCAACCCCATCGCACCCACATCGGCTTGGCGGGTCACAGTGCCTTGAGTCATCTGACTGCCCACGCCCAGATCATCCAGCGTCTTGACGACCTCACGCATTTCAGCGGCGCGGCGGATGCCGTGGGTCGCCATGCGCTCGATCATATAGGGGGCGCGACGGTCCCACTCAAACCCCGGAAAGCTGATCTCAAGCGATGCCAGAATATCGTCTTCAACACCCGCTTGCCGAGCTGCGAGCATACATTCCAAGGTTAATGCCTCTAACCCTTTGATCATCACAGACCGGATCATTTTGCGGGTCGAGGCAGCACCAACTTCATCGCCAGCCAATGTGGTCGCCATCCCGATAGACTGTGTGGCTTGCAACGCGGCCTCTGCATGGGGGCCAGCGATCAAACACGGCGCTTTGTGCAGCTTTGGGTGCACCGGTGTCATCACGGCGACGTCCACATAGCGTCCGCCTGCGGCCTCGATAATCTGGGCGGATCGACGTTTCGTGTTCGGCGCACAACTGTTGCAATCAAGGTAAAGTGCACCGTTTAGACCCTGTTCGGCAGCAGACTTGGCAGCACTTTCGGCCTGTTCGGCGGTGACCAATGAAAAGATAACATCCGTGCCCTTGCAGGCGGCAGCATGGCTGGCTTCGGACAGGACGGAATAGGTGTCAAAATTTTCCTGCTTCGCCGCTGCTTCCAGCCCATCCATTTTGATGTCAAAGCCACGCATTTTAATAGCGTGATCTTCGGTCAAAAGGCCCTTGGCAAAGGCTTGGCCTGCTTCGCCAAACCCGATGAAGCTTAGGTTCAAAATGTTCTGTGTCATGCCGTTGTCCCGTATTTCCTTGAACATACTAGTCAGATGAAAAACGCCCGGTCCAGTGTCATGGCTTTCAACTCGCCCTCTTTCGCTTATTGTGACCCTCGTGATCGCCAATCCGAAGGAGCGACCCTGAATGTCTGATCCAATCACGCGCATTACCACCAGTCATTGGGGCGCCTTCAGCGTGACGGCTAAGGATGGTCGCATTACACAGACCGCCCCCTTTGATGCCGATCCTGCGCCGCCTGAAATCGCACGCCATGTGCCCAAAGCGGTCCATCACAAATCGCGCATTGATCAGCCCTATATTCGCAAAGGCTGGCTTGAAAAAAACAAAGGCACGTTGCGCGGTGAAGATGAGTTTGTGGCCGTCCCGTGGGATGAAGCCTTGGACATCGCCGCCGCCGAGCTTGACCGCGTTCGCAAGACCCATGGCAATGGTTCGATCTTTGGCGGATCCTATGGCTGGGCCAGTGCCGGTCGTTTTCATCATGCCCAAAGTCAGGTCCACAGATTTCTCAATGGAATAGGCGGATATGTCAGTTCTTTTGCCAGTTACAGCACCGCCGCCGCTCAGGTGATTATTCCCCATGTTTTGGGTCTGAATTTTCACAAGATGACATGGGGCGGGACGAGCACGTGGAACCAGATTGCCGATCACACCGACACGCTTGTCATGTTTGGTGGGATCAATCCCAAGAACGCGCAGGTCAGTATGGGCGGTGTGACCGAACATTCTGTCGCCGCTCAGTTTGAACGGTTTGCCGGTTTGGGCAAGCGCATGATCTCGATCAGCCCCCAGCGTACTGATAGCCCGGATGTGGCCGAATGGATGCCGATCCAGCCCGGTACTGATGTCGCGATGATGTTGGCCTTGGCCCATGTGTTGGAAACTGAAGGTCTGGCGGATTCTGATTTTCTGGCCAGTCATTGCACCGGCTACGATAAGTTTCGCGCCTATGTGATGGGCGAAAGTGATGGCGTGCCAAAGACCCCTGACTGGGCGCAGGATAAGTGTCGCGTGCCTGCCGATGCCATCCGCGATCTGGCCCGTACCCTTGCATCTGGTCGGACGTTGGTTGCGATGTCGTGGTCTATGCAGCGCGCCCGCCACGGAGAGCAACCCTACTGGATGGCCGTTGTCCTTGCCGCGATGCTGGGCCAGATCGGTCTGCCCGGAGGCGGCGTTGGTTTTGGTTACGGTGCCATTGGAAATGTCGGCACCAGCATCCGTCGTATGCAAGGCCCGTTGTTCCCCCAAGGCACCAACCCGATCTCCGATTTCATTCCCGTTTCTCGCATTACTGATATGCTGTTGAACGGTGGAAAACCGTATGATTTCAACGGCCAAGACCGTATCTATCCTGATATTCGGTTGGTTTACTGGTGCGGTGGGAATCCGTTTCATCACCATCAAGATCTCAACCGTTTGGCCCGTGCGTGGCAGCAGCCCGAAACGGTCATCGTGAACGAGCCTTGGTGGACGGCAACGGCACAGCGCGCTGATATCGTGTTTCCCGCAACAACCCAATTTGAGCGCGAAGACATCGGTTGGGCGAAGGGTGACCCCTATCTTTTCCACATGCCCCAAATGATCCCCCCCGTGGATCAAGCCCGCGACGACTACGAGATTTTTGCCGCTATGGCCGAGCGGATGGGGACCCATGATACCTTCACTGAGGGCCGTTCTTCGGCTGAATGGGTTGAGCATTTGTACGCGTCTTTTGCCCGTTCTGCCACGCAAGCCGGTATTGAAGTCCCGGATTGGGAGGCTTTGAAATCCCAGAACGTGGTGCGCATGCCGTTGGATCCTGCTGGCGAAGATGAGGTCCCTTTTGCCGCATTCAGAGCTGACCCCGAGGCGCACCCCTTGGGGACCCCATCCGGTAAGATTGAGGTGTTTTCATCCAAAATCGACAGCTTTGAATATGAGGAGGTTCCTGGGCACCCGGTCTTTTTGGCGCCGGAAGTTTCGCCTGATTTCCCGCTTCGTTTGGTTTCGCCTCAGCCGGGTGACAAGCTTCACAGCCAGCTCCAATCCGCGATTGAGGACGGGGTTGAGGGGCCTAAAACCCAGCTCGATATGCATCCTAACGACGCCAAAGCGAGGGGCTTGAACGCCGGAGACCATGTCAGGGTTTGGAACGGGAAGGGGGTCTGTTTGGCGGTCCTGCATGTGACCACTGATATTATGGTTGGGGTCGTTGCTATGCCGACCGGGGCCTGGTTTCAGACGGGGGCAGATGGCACGGATGTTTCGGGCAATCCGAACACTTTGACGGACGATTCTGGGACCTCTGTTTTGGGGCAGGGGTCGGCGGCTCATAATGTTGGGGTGGAGGTCGCTCGGGCGAATCTGTGAAACACTGTCAAACGGTTTCGCGGCGAAACCTACGTGGGGTCAAGCCTTATGGCAAATGTACAACAAAAAGTTAACATATGGCCGACCAAAAACTTTGACGCGGCAAAACCGTCTGACCCAACTTGATTTTCGAACAGCAAACGTGGCATCGATTTGCGCAACAGACTGGGTGGGTTTCTGGGGATTGTTTCCTACCCAAGTTTACAAAAAACGCGATATTTGCGGGGGATATGATGCTGGCTAGGTTGAGTGCTGTGGATACTATTTGTGTTTTGAAAACACGGATGGTCCAAATGTTGTGTCTGTGCGTGATTTCGATGCTTGGACTTTTTGCGGTTCCCAACGCAGCGCAAGCCCAGAATGTTGACTGGCTCGTTAACATCGACGACTCAGGTTTTGACCCCAGCCCTGCGGGCGCGACCATTGAGTATATCGTTGATGTCGACAACAACGGGTTCGACGCTGCGGGGGCGCCCGCGACCACGATTACCTTTGATATTCCGGCCACGACCGAGCTGACTGGCATCACGGGCGACTACACAAACTGTACGACCATGTCTTTGGTGGGTCCGGGAAGTGTGACTTGTGACGTGCCTGCGATTGCCTCTTTGGGGCAGGTTTCGGGTGTAGTGTCTTTGCTGACAACGACGCCAAATGTTGTGGAGCTTGTGGCGTCGGTGCCGACAGCGGGCGACGATGAAACTGGTAACAACGTGTTGGGCGAGCAAACCACTGTGCAGGCGGGTGCCGACATTCAGTTGACCTTGGACGTTCCGCCAAACGCCGCGTCAGGTGGATTTGTTGATTTCGATCTGACTGCTTTGAACAACGGGCCCAACGATTCCGACAGCTTTCAAATTGATTTCCCGATTCCGGCGGGTGTTACCAATGTCACTGCGCCCGGCTGTTCTGTTGGAGCATCCGTTGTGACCTGTAACATCACCGGACCGCTTGCCAATGGTGACAGCGTGACGCGCACGATCACAGGGCAGGTTTTCGCGGCTGGTGGGTCGACAGTGACCGGAACGGCCAGCGTTAACAACGCAATCCCGAACGATCCGATCAGCAGCAACAATACTGACACGGGCAGCATCACGATTGATCCCGGCACGGATGTTAACATCAACATTTCGCAAACTGGTGGTGGCAATCTATTGGTGGGTGATACCAGCACCTTTACGATTTCGTCCGGCTACACAGGCGGTAACCCGCAGGGCCTTGAGATCGTCACGAATATTCCGAACGGAAGCTATGAAATCACGAGCATTACGTCCCCTGACGGATGGATCTGTGCCGAAAGCCCTGTTGGGTCAGGGCAGGTTAGCTGTACTTTGTCCGGCGGCAGTGGTGCTGGCGCAAATATCGACCTTGGCGATGTGATTATCGAGACCAACGTAATTGGTGCGGGGTCGCCTTCTGTTGCTGCCACGATTTCAACGACCACACCAAACGAGACCAACCTTGGAAACAACACGGACACTGTTGCGTCGAACATTATCGAGCCGACCGTTGATCTGCGTGCCAACAAATGGGGTCCAAGCCCCCGCTTGGCGGTTCAGGGTCAGCAGTATTCGTTTTTTATTAGCGCGACCAATCTTGGCAGTGGTGACTATGTTGGCCCTGTAGAGATGGTTGATAACTTGCCTGCGGGCATGGAAGTGGCCAGCTATGACGAAAACGGTTGGACCTGTTTGCCTGCAGCCCCTGTTGTTGGGCCTGCGGCGATTACGTGTACCATCGATTTTGACGCGGCTGACCCTTTGTCCGAAAACGAACGCACACCGGCTGTTCGTTTGTTCACTGACATCACCGGTACTGGCACTTTGAACAATGGTTTGACTGTGAGCGCCCCTGGCGGGAACCTGACCGACAACAACCCTGCCAACGACACGGTTAACTTTCCACTGCAATCTGAGGGTGCGGCTGATTCTGCCGATGTCGGCATCATCAAGTCCCGCACCGAAGCCAGCCTTGCCGTTGGCGAAATACAGACATTCCAGATTGAAGTCACAAACGATGGTCCTGCCACATCCACCGATGTCCGTGTCACTGATTTGATTCAAAACCTGATCAACAGCAATGCGGGTGCCACGGGTGCTGGTTATGTCGACGATAGCGTTTTTCGTTTGGGAACCGCTAGCGCCATCAATTGTTCAGACTCAGCCAATGGCGGTACCGCCCGTCAATTGAACTGTACCATCCCAAGCCTTGGCGTGTGTACTGCCGGTTCCGACTGTCCGGTCATTGAAGTTCAAGTTCGTCCCGGCGGCAATGCCGGGTCTCAATCCAACACCGCTGAAGTTGAATCCTTCGGCACCCCTGACCCTGACATCAGCACCGCCAATTCAGAATCTTCGGTTTCTTATTCCGTTGAAGCCCGTGCTGACATCACCGTTCTGAAAACTGTGACCCCTGATCCTGCCCGCGCCGGTCAAGATGTTACTTTTGTGGTCACGGCCCGCAACGTCGCCAATGGTTTGAGTGCTGCCGAAAACGTCACCGTCACTGACGATTTGCCGGATGACATGACTTACGTTTCCGCCACCCCGTCCAGCGGTAGCTGTTCGATTGAACCGACCGTCGGTTCTGTCACAAACAGCAGTCAGGTTGTCTGTAACGTTGGCACATTGAACAACGGTTCCCAAAGCACTGTTACTATTGTCGCCCGTCCGAACAATGCTTTGCGTGGCACGACCATCACCAACAATGCCTCTGTCACGATGACCACTATTGAGACCGATGTTGAGCCAAACTCCACCAGTATTGATGTTGCTGTTCAGGCCCCTGTTTTGGATATTCTCATCAACAAGGATGACAGTATTGACCCTGTCGTGATCGGCGAAGACACCGTTTACACCTTGACCGTCACCAACGCTGGTCCTTCCGCAGCTGAAAACATTGTTGTCACCGATGACATGCCCACCGGCATTTTCGCTTACCGCAGTCATGTTGTTTCCGGCGCTGGCACCTGTTCTGTCGTTCCTGCCGTCGACAGTTTGGGCGAACAGTTGGTTTGTACCTTCCCTTATCTTGAAGCTGGTGACAGTGAGACCATCGACATCACTGCCCGCGCTGTTGCCAAAGGCACCATCCCGAACAACGTTTTCATTACCTCTGACGAGATTGATGATGGTTTTGATACTTTTGCTGCAAACAACCTGACTTCTGAGACCACCACTGCCCGCACCCGCGCTGACATGGAAGTCACCAGCAAGATCCCTGCCACCAACCCTGTCAATCTTCGTGAAAGCTTTGACTTTGTCATCACTGTCACCAACAACGTCGGCGCTGGTTTGTTTGAGGCTGATAATGTTGAGGTCGAGGATACCCTGCCTTCCAACATGGAGCTGACTGGCACCCCGACTGCAACTGTTTCTAACGGTTCCATGACCAACAACAGTTGTACTGGTGCCGCTGGTGATACTTCATTCACCTGTGACTTTGGTACCGTTGACAATGGTGCTGTCATTGAGATCACCACCCCCGTCAAAATCACTGACGTGACTGCCTTGCCGCAGACCTTTGTGAACACGGCCACTGTGTCCAGTAGCTCTTTTGACCCTGTTGCCCCCAATGATATGAACACCGGTTCTGTTTCTGTGAACTCGTCTTCCCTGGCGGGCACCGTTTACCGCGACTTCAATGACAGCGCGACCCCGACTGTTCCTGGTCAGGATATTCCTCAGGACACTGGCATTGCCGGCATCACCATCACTTTGATGGGCAACGCCTTTGACGGCACCCCGATTATGCTTACCACCACGACAGATTCCGATGGTAACTACATGTTCGATTTCCTGCCCCAGTCTGATGGTGCTGGATACAAGGTCACCCGTGGTACTGTGTCCGAGCCGAACCTGACCGAGGGCCAGAACTCTGTCGGTAGTGAGGGCGGTAATATTGTCTCTGGCGGTATGATCGATGCCATTGTTTTGCCCTCGAACACTGCTGCTGTGGACTACGACTTTGCCGAGATCCCTCAGGCTCGTGTTGGTATTGCCAAGCAGGTTGTCGGGACTCCGTCGACCAATTCTGATGGTTCTTTTGACACCACGTTCAGCCTGCTGGTTGAGAACTTTAGCCTTGAGCCTTTGACTTCTGTTGAAGTCACCGATGCCTTGTCCGGCGCCGCCCCGCTGTTTGGGACCAACACGACCTCGACCTCGAACATGGCCGATGGGAGCTATGCGATCCTCAGCCCGCCGTCCGGATCGTGTGGTGGCAACAATGCAGGCTTTAATGGCAGTGGAGATCAGGTTGCCGCGACCGGTTTCAACCTTGCTGTCGATGGGACCTGCACAATCACCTTCGAGCTTCGCATTCAGCCGACTGTGCCACTGCCGCCTGTTCTGGCATCCGGTGGCCGCTATGAGAACCAAGCGGTTGTTGATGCAGAGGGTGCCTTGTCTGGTCAAACCTCAACGGACAACCCTGGTCTGACGGACCTGTCTGATGACGGCGTTACCACTGACGCAAATGGTAACGGAGATGCGGGCGAGGCCGGTGAGAACGATCCGACACCTGTTATTCCAGACTTTGACCCATCGATTGCGTTGGTCAAAACCGCAGACATTACAGCCCTTTCTTCACCCCCTGTTGAAGGTGACACGATCACCTATCGTTTTGAGATCACAAATACAGGCAACGTGAACCTGACAAACGTGACTCTGACGGACATCTTGCCCAATATCGTCATCAACGGCGGCCCAATTCCATTGCTGGAGCCAGGTGCTGCGAATGCGGATTCGACCACGTTCACTGCGACCTATGAGCTGACGCAAGACGATGTTGATCTTGGTACAGTCACGAACAGTGCAACCACCGAAGGCACGGACCCGCAGGGCACTGTTGTAGACGACGAGTCTGGGTCGACGACGACCGATGACACCCCATTGGTCACACCGTTGACGCCGACGCCGTCAATCACCTTGATCAAAACGGCGGATACGACGGGCTTTTCCGATCCGCCCACGGTGGACGATCCGATCATCTACAGCTTTACCATTCAAAACACCGGCAACGTGACGCTTACAAACGTCAGCCTTGCTGATTTGCTGCCGGGTATGGTCATCACGGGTGATCCAATTCCATCGCTTGCTCCGCAAGAAATTGACACGGACACTTTCTCGGGCCGCTACGAGCTGGACATTGATGACATCATCGCAGGCGAGGTTGTGAACACCGCGACTGTTACAGGCACGCCGCCGACCGGTCCGAATGTAACGGACGATTCAGGTACTGATGCCACCAATGACACGCCAACGGTCACGCCTGTTCAGCAAGCCCCGTCGATCACACTTGATAAGGTCGTAGACGACAGCGCCACCAGCGAAGGTGCGGTTGTCGGTGCAGAGCT
The DNA here is from genome assembly GCA_964636575.1 of uncultured Sulfitobacter sp. Taxonomy (GTDB): domain Bacteria; phylum Pseudomonadota; class Alphaproteobacteria; order Rhodobacterales; family Rhodobacteraceae; genus CAZWSE01. The sequence goes on from CAZWSE010000023.1 coordinate 31,112, forward strand.
GACCTATACCTTTACCGTCACCAACACTGGTAACATCCCGCTGAACAACGTCACGGTGACCGATCTGTTGCCCAATGTTGTCCTGATGGGTGACCCTATTCCGACGATGAACCCCGGTGACATTGATACAGACACCTATACTGCGACCTATGCGATCACGCAGGACGATATTGACGCAAGCCAAGTCATCAATGACGCGCAGGTTGAAGGGTTCTATGGCACGGGTAACACCCTGAGTGTCACCGCCGAAGATGAAGAAATGGCAATGGTTGGTAACATCCAAGCCATTCCAGAAGTCTTCCCACCGTTCCTGACGGATGGTGGCACCACCACATCGATGCTGGCGTCCGACTTGTTGAACAATCAACCTGCCACGCTTGATAATGTCTTGATTACGGTGCTGAACGAAGACCCTGGTGTGACCCTTGATCCGACCACTGGCTTGATCACGCTGGCGCCGGGCAATCCCGCGGGCGAGTATCAGGTCGAATACCAGATCAGTTCGCTTGAAAACCCCGGTCTGACGGACACCACGATCGAAACTGTCACCCAAGCCGCCATCCCGAATATCATGGCTGTGAAATCTCAGGTCTTTGAAGACAACGGGGATGGCCGTGACGATATTGGCGATTTGCTGACCTATACGATCACCGTCCATAACACCGGCAACACGCCTCTTGAGGATGTGGATATTGTCGACACGCTTACCGACTTTAACGGTGGCGCGCTGACCTTGACCACCTTGCCTTTGTTCAATTCAGCCGATCAAGGATCGCCTGTCGGCAGCTTGGAAATCGGTGAGATCGCGACCTATACCGCGACCTTTATCGCCAACGAGCAGGCCGTGAATTCAACCGGTGTTGAAAACACTGTCACCGCAACCGCCTTGCCGGTCTTCATTCCGGGTGTACCCGGTACCCCGTCGCCTGTGACGGATGTGTCTGACGATGACATCGACAGTGATGGCAACACCGACGACGACCCGACCTTGTTCCGCTTTACCCCGTCTTCTACAACCGACGGTCTTTCGCTAAGCAAGACCACGTCTTCTAATGTGGTGCGTCGTGGCGAGACCGTTCCGTACACGATTACTGTGCGCAACGAGAACACCTTCCGTGCTGGTCCGTTCAATCTGGTCGACACCCTGCCAAGTGGCTTCATCTATGTGCCCGGTAGCAGTTCTATCCCCGGTGAAGTGTCCACCGGTGGCAAGATCACATGGCCGAATGTCGAGATCCCTGCCAATTCCCAGCTGACCGTGACCCTGTCTGCCCGTGTTCTGTCTGGTGCCCGCGCCGGAGAGCATGACAACGTCGCCAATCTGGTGGATTCAGCAACTGGTATTCCTGTCGTTCCCCCATCTACTGCCACCGTTCGGATTTTGCCTGAAGCTGTGTTTGATTGCGGCGATGTGATCGGCAAGGTCTTCCAAGATCACAATGGCAATGGCTATCAAGACAGTGGCCGCACCTCTGGTGTTTCCGATCAAAGCTACGCCGGTGGCAAAGGTGGTAAGCCTGTTGTTGCCCCTGCGCCTCGTGCTGAGACCGGTATTCCGAATGTTCGCCTTGCGACCGTCGATGGCTCTGTCATCACTACGGATGCCAACGGATTGTTCAGCGTTCCTTGTGCCATGTTGCCTGCAGACCGTGGATCGAACTTCATTCTGAAGGTTGATGAGCGGTCTTTGCCGGCTGGCTATCGTGTCACATCCGAGAACCCGCGCGTCATGCGTTTGACCCCGGGTATGATGACCGAGATGAACTTTGGTGCCTCAATTTCCAAGGTTGTTCGTGTCGATATTGGCCCTGCTGCCTTTGTTCAAACCGACAGTGGCATGGCCTTGTCGAGCAGGTTTCAGGCCGGCATAGCCCAGTTGTTGCCTCGTATTGCTGGTGATGCTCCGAATGTGCGCCTTGCTTTCCATGTTGGTGCCGGTGCCACCTCTGATGATGTCAGAGCCGCCCGTGTCATGATGCGTGCCACCGAGCGCTTTATTAAATCCCAGTGGCGTGATGTTGGTCGAACCCGATTGTTTGTCGAACAAACCATTGTTCGGGCAGGGGAGTGAAGGATATGAAGATGTTTACTGGTACAAAAACCCCCGTTTCTGCCCTGCGTAAGGTTGCTTTGCAGTCCACTATGATTGCTGGTCTTGGTCTTGTTGGCTCTGTCCAGACCGCCTTTGCCCAGCAGTGTGACGAAAGCCTGCCTGTTCCAAACGGCTGTGAGCGTGCCAATGCTGGTCTGACTGTACCTGTTCCTGTTGGTGCCAATACCGAGGTTGCTCAGTCTGCCCCTGCTGGATCGTTTGATGCCACTGGCTTTTCGATTTCCATCGACAATGAAACCATCGCCGGTGCGCCTGCCCCTCGGGTTCCCAGCCGCACCAGTGACATTGCTGCTGCCCGCGCCAATGTTGATATCCGCTATGATGGTCTTGATACCCGTCGGATGTTGAACGTCAGCACCGCTGATCTGCGTGCCGCTTACCGCGCTGGTGAGACCGTCACTTTCCGGTCGTCCATGAACTATCCTGCCTATGTAGCCCGGACCGAGGTTCGCGTTTTGGATCGGTCCCGTCGTGGCAATCCTGTTGTCGCGACTTTGCCGATTGCGCCCAATGGTCAAGCAAACTGGACCATGCCAAGTGACGGCAGTGGAGAGCTGGCTTATGTTGTTCGTACCTTTGACGCCAAGGGTCGCTTTGATGAGACCCAGCCGCTGGCCCTGACCCGTACCGAAGGTGCTTTTGAGACCCACGCTGGTGCTGGCGCTCCGTTCATCGCGGCTGGTGAAGGCGAAGACCGCACCCGTTTGCGCAACATACCTGTCAGCGGAGGCGTCATCACGGCTTCTGGCTCTGGTGCCCGTCCTGGCGGGACCGTCACTGTGATGGGTGAGCCCGTTCCGGTAGATGGATCGGGCCGTTTCGTGGTCAGCCGGATCGTCCCTGCGGGCGATCAGATTGTCACCGTTGACGTCAATGGCCGCACGATCACCCGCGATGTGACGATTCCGAAGTCCGAGTGGTTCTATGTAGGCATCGCCGACGCCACCCTGAGTCGCCGCAAGGATGGTGCAACCCAAGAAACCGAGACCTTCACCGATGGTCGTGCTGCGCTTTATGCGAAGGGCAAGACCGAAAGCGGATACACCATCACAACCTCTATCGATACTGGCGAAGGCCCAATCGACGAGATCTTTGATCGGCTGAACGACAAAGACCCGCGCCGTGTCCTTGACCGGTTGCGCAGCGATGACAACGATCTTTACCCGACCTACGGGGACGACAGTGTTCTTTATGATGACACGCCGACCCAAGGCCGTGTCTATTTGCGGGTCGAGAACGAGACCACTCGGTTCACATGGGGCAACTACAAGGCTGGCATCAACAATGGTGGCCTGCTGAGCAATACCCGTGACTTGTATGGTGCCGAGATCAGATACCAAAGCCCGAACGTGACAACGAACGGCGATGCGCGGTTCAACATTCAGGCCTATGCCGCCAGCCCAGAAACTGCGGTGCAACGTGACATTCTGCGTGGCACAGGTGGATCGGTGTATTTCCTGACCCGTCAGGACATCACTGGCGGATCGCTGAATGTCGCGGTTCAAAGCATTGACCCCGACACGGGCCGCGTTGTGAGTTCCCGGACGTTGGTGGAAGGTGTGGACTACCGCATTGACCATATTCAAGGCGTTTTGCTGCTGACCGAGCCGCTTGCTTCGAACCGTGCGGACAGCGGATTGGTGTCGCAAACGGGAACAGGTCGCTATGACCAGAACCTTGTGGTGCAGTACGAATTCACCCCGACCGCTGGTACGAACGATGCGACGGCCTACGGTGGCCGCGCCGAGGTTTGGGCCACGGACCGTTTGCGCTTTGGCGTGACGGCCATGACGGAAAGCACCGCTACGGATGACCAACGCATGGTCTCTGCCGATGTGCGGTACCAACTGTCCGAAAACAGCTATGCCGAACTGGAACTGGCACGCACGGATGGGCCGGGGATCTCTCGGTCTGTTTCAACGGATGGTGGTCTGACAATTGCGTCGTCAGGTGGTGTAATCGGGGATCGCGCCACGGCGTTGCGGTTTGATAGCCGATTTGATCTGCAAGATCTTGGCCTGACTATGCCCGGCTTTGTCGGTGTCTATTATGAGAAGAAAGAGGCCGGGTTCTCTACCCTGACCGAAGACATTTTGTCTGATCAGACCCTGTTCGGGATCGAAGGCAATGTGCAGGTCAGCGACCGCTTGGCCTTTGGTGGTTATGTCGAAAGCTTTGAGCGCGACAGTGGTGATGAAAAGACAAGTGGCGAGTTTAACCTGACCTATAGTCTTAATCAGGACTGGGACATCGGTGTTGGCGTTGCCCATCTGGATCAGGTCGTGCTTGGTAATCCGACACGCACAGGATCACGCACCGATGCAGCCCTGCGTCTGACCTATTCCGGTTTTGAAGATGTGACGGTTTATGCCTTCGGGCAGGGAACCGTGAGCCGGTCTGGTGGTCTAAGCCGCAACAACCGCTTTGGTGTCGGCTTTGATGCCCAGCTGAGCGAAAAGCTGAGCGCATCTGGTGAGATTTCCGACGGTGATCTTGGCAGCGCTGGCGCGTTCCAGTTGAACTATGCCGCGACGGCTGACAACGAGCTTTATCTTGGATACTCGCTCGATCCGGCGCAGGAAGATCTGTCGAATGATTATGCCGAGAACGGTACAATCGTCATGGGCGGCCGTTACCGGATGACCGAAAAGCTGACCAGCTACACCGAGAACAAGTATGACTTGCCCGGTCAGCGTCAGTCTTTGACCAATGCTTACGGGATCAATTACACCCCGACGGCGCGTTGGACTTTGGGCAGTGCCATTGAAAAAGGCCGCGTTCGCGATCGCACAAGTGGCGATTTTGATCGAACCGCTGTGTCTGTCGGTGCGTCCTATGCAGATGCGGACCGAATGACCGCCCGCCTGCGTTTGGAATACCGCACCGAAGATGGTGTTGGCACCGCCCAAGACCGCGATACCTTTGGTTTGTCTGCTGGCTATTCCAACAAGGTGAATCAAGACTGGCGTTTGTTGTTCAATGTGGATGCGTTGATTTCCGACAGTGCCGAGGGTGATTTCCGCGACGGTGAGTATGTCAAACTGTCATTGGGCTATGCTTACCGACCCATCGATAACGAGCGTTTGAACATGCTGTTCCGCTATACCTACCTGTCTGATTTGCCGGGCGAGGATCAGGTGACCGCTAATGGGTCCGTCGATGGTCCTGAGCAGCGCAGCCATGTCTTGTCTGTCAATGGCAGCTACGATCTGAACGAGGCCCTGACGCTGGGCGCCAAGGTTGGCTATCGCAAGTCAGAGGTCGCCGCCCGCGGCACCGGTGCCTTTGTCGACAACACCGCCATGCTGGCTGCCATCCGTCTGGATTGGCATATTGTTCACAAGTGGGACATCATGGCCGAAGGTCGCTTGTTGCGCACCAAGGAGACCGGCACCGATGAAACCGGCGCCCTGATCGGTGTTTACCGTCACATTGGCAACAACGCCAAGCTGGGCATCGGCTATGAATGGGGCAATGTGTCTGATGATCTAACCGATCTGGACTACACCAACCAAGGCATCTTCCTGAACCTCGTCGCCAAGTTCTAATACTGTTTGTTGCTGGTCGGTTTGTTTGAGTGATCTCAAGCGGCCGGCCTGTGGCGATTGGTTTGGATTGGGCTAAGCCCTGCACCTGCACGCTGGAGCGCGGGATTAGTTTGACGTTGTTTGTCGGAAAATTTGGTGCCCAGAAGAGGCAGATACAGCTCAACCATGTTTCTTCATTTCGACCTAAGTTACTGAAATTATTGAGTTCACATTTTTTCGATTTTCTCATTATGACCGTGACACCTCATCCTAACGCATGCTTTAAGGTTGACCAAAAGGTGGACTAGATGAACTGCTACACGGGGACGCTAGTTCGGTTCCCTTTTTGCGAAAAGGTGGACTAGCATGACAAAAATCAATGGATTGAGCGCTTTGAAGGCGAAGTCACTTGGCCCAGGTAAGCACTTTGATGGTCAGGGTTTGATCCTGTCTAAGTCGCGACCTGAAACTGGAAAGTGGATTGTTCGCCTGGTGGTACAAGGCAAGCGTCGTGAAATGGGGCTGGGCCGTTGGCCCGACGTGACGTTGGCTGAAGCACGGGAGCGAGCGGCTGAAGCGAGACGCGCCGTTAGGGACGGTAATGATCCAATTGACCTTCGCAAAGCTGCACAAGTAAGGTCAGATCGTTTGACAATCGCCGAGGCCATTGAGCAATGCTTTACCGCTCGCCAAGCGGAGCTAAAGAATGATGGGCAAGCCGGTCGTTGGCTCTCTCCCCTATCGATACATATCATCCCAAAGATAGGTTCGACCGCCATTGAAGACTTGGATCAACATCTGTTGAAAAGGACCCTTGAGCCAATTTGGCATGAAAAACCAGATACGGCACGTAAAGCAATGAACCGAATGAACCTGACGCTCAAACACGCGGCGGCTGACCTGCCC
>CAZWSE010000024.1:0-1190 GCA_964636575.1 uncultured Sulfitobacter sp.
GACCACCTATGCACGTCGATGGTTCTGGAATGCTTAGGATTGGCGATCTCTGACATAGCGTGGGGAAAGGTCCTTAGATGAGGAATGACAACGAGAGGAGAGCGGAAACTTTATGAGGATACAAGCAGCAAGTAGAAGGCTAGCGCCTTAGTATGTCCTCCTATTAGATACCCTCTTAGAATACCCTCTCTGTTCCTTCTTCTTCCTTCTTATCCATTACTTATACCTATTACCTAGAAATCCCCACTAGGGCCCCTAAGGATGTCTTTGGATAACCATGATGAAGCCTTCAACACAGTCCCTCAGAGCACGAAAAACCCACGAGGTTCGCGCCTGACTGACCCAGCTACACGAGGGGCATAACAAGGGGCATTTCTAGACCAATCAAAGCCCGTCAGGCACTATCTAGTTTTGTCTGAGTGAGGTTGGCTGGGATGGTAGGATTCGAACCTACGATCTACTGTACCAAAAACAGTTGCCCTACCGCTAGGCCACATCCCAACACTGGGGTGCTAGATAAGTCGACAGACCCGCTGGCGCAAGACCCTTATTTTGAAAAAAGGAGACCGAAAACGGCGGCAAAAGCCGTTTGATCCCGATCAAAGGCAAAAAGCGGGGGTTTGTGCTATACGTCATGCGCAAACAAAGGAGGGAACCGCAATGCTCACCATTAAAGAACACTCCAAGAACAGGGTCGACATAGAACTTGATGGCAAGCTTGATGCCGACGACATGCGCGTGGCACTGGAAGACCTGATCGCCAAGTCCGAAACGGTCGAACAGGGGCGAATGCTTTACACAATCCGCGAATTTGCGCTGCCGACGATGGGGGCGATCGGGGTAGAAATCACCTTGCTCCCGAAGCTCTTTGGCCTGCTCGGGAAATACGATAAATGCGCGGTGGTGACAGACAGCAACTGGCTGCGCAAAGCCGCCCTTGTGGAAGGGGCTTTGGTTCCGGGGCTAGAGATCAACAGCTTTGAGATGAAAGATATGGCGGCGGCAGAGGCGTGGCTGGAAGGGGAGTAGGCTCTCAAAAAGCCTAAGCGCCCACATTCGTTCGGCAACCTGCCGTGCATTGCCAGACCGCGGGGTGGCGGCCAAGCATTGTTCGACTCACTTTATCCCAGCCAAGCACATTTTCTATCTGAAGGACGCACCAAGCCCCACCAAATCGCCATCCCGTACGG
>CAZWSE010000024.1:1290-24741 GCA_964636575.1 uncultured Sulfitobacter sp.
CTCACTCCAAAACCTCCCCCGCACCAATCCCCCAAAGCGCCTCTTTCAGCGCCCAGCCACGGTGCCCGCCCGACGACACACGACACCACACAACCTCACAGCGGTCCAAGCGGACAATGACACCACTCTCCAAGGCAGCAACAATAGGCGTCGTCTCATCGGCCTTGGCATGCACCGTCAGCATGTTGTGGTCGACAATGGCAGTGCGGGTGCCGGAAATCAGGGCATAGTGGACCCATCCGCCAACACCGTCACGGTCCTGAACACGGCGCCAGTGACCATGCTCGGCGGTGACAACCAGCGGCATATTACGACGGGTAAAGACCCAATCGATCTTGTGCGACAACGACGGACCACGGCGGACATTGCCCTCATCGGTCTTCAAAGACACATAGCGGGGCAGGGGCAGATTGGTCACAGGACCACGATCTTGGGCCAAAACCGGAACAGCCGCGAACAGGCCAACAGCCAGCGCAAAACACTTCAAAAAATTCATATCATTGCCCGTCTCTTTACAGCGAGGGTTCTTGCGCCCGTCGTCTCTATTCGCCACCATGCCACAGACAACGGCCATCTGCCAAGTCTCGGGGAGGATAGAAATGCGCAAAGACAGCCTTAAAGTGATCGTGACCCGCAAACTGCCCGATGTGGTGGAAAAGCGGCTGACAGAACTCTTTGATGTGACGCTGCGCCCCGATGACACGCCGATGACCAAGGCCGAACTGGTGCAGGCGGTGCAAACCGCAGATGTGCTGGTGCCGACGCTCTCGGATACCATCGACAGCGGGTTGATCGGGCAGGCGTCGGAACGGCTGAAGCTGATCGCCAACTACGGGTCAGGGGTCGATCACATTGACGTCGAAACAGCGCGGCAACGCGGGATACTTGTGTCTAACACGCCGGGCGTTTTGAACGATGATACAGCCGATATGACGCTGGCGCTGATGCTCTCGGTTATGCGCCGCGTGCCCGAAGGTCTGGCGGCAATGCAATCGGCCACATGGGAAGGTTGGTCGCCGTCGGGGTTCTTGGGCGGGAGACTGGCAGGGCGGCGCCTCGGGATTTTGGGCATGGGCCGGATCGGGCAGGCGGTGGCAACACGGGCCGCAGCGTTCGGCATGGAAATTCACTACCATAACCGCAAACGATTGCGGCCCGAGATCGAAGAAAAATTCGCCGCGAAATACTGGGACAGCCTCGATCAAATGGTGGCGCGCATGGACGTGCTCAGCATCAACTGCCCGCACACGCCCTCAACCTTCCATTTGATGAACGCACGGCGTTTGAAACTGATGAAACCAGAGGCCGTGATCGTGAACACATCGCGCGGCGAAGTCATCGATGAAAACGCGCTGACACGGATGCTGCGGGCAGGCGAAATCGCAGGCGCAGGGCTCGATGTGTATGAGCAAGGTGCAACCGTAAATCCCCGCCTGCGCGAACAACCCAACGTCGTTCTGTTGCCTCACATGGGGTCTGCAACGGTCGAAGGTCGGGTGGAAATGGGTGAGAAAGTCATCATCAATATCAAAACCTTTGATGATGGCCACCGCCCGCCAGATCAGGTCGTGCCTGCGATGCTCTAGGCACCTGTCTGAGGGTGCGTAAGAAAGGAAAAACCGTGCTAAAGCAAATTCTTACGTTCCTTTGTTTAATGGCCGCTGGCCCCCTGTTAGCCCAACAAACCGCCGACGCGGTAGAGCCTGAATCCGCGACCTCGGGTGTGTTCTCAAGCCTGTCTGAACAGGTTAACGCATCGCTCGCCGCCAAGGCCCGCGGGGCAACGGTTTCGTCGCGAAACTGGATGATTTCAGCCGCCAACCCCTACGCCGTAGAGGCCGGAGCAGAGGTCTTGCGGCAAGGCGGAACAGCCGCCGATGCCATGGTCACAATTCAGCTTGTTCTGGGTCTGGTAGAGCCTCAATCCTCCGGTCTCGGCGGCGGTGCTTTTCTGGTTTGGTATGACGCCGAAACGGGCGAAATCACCACCTTAGATGGCCGCGAAACAGCCCCCGCAAAAGCCACCCCAAGACTGTTCCAAAACGCAGCAGGAGAGCCGCTGAAATTCTTCGATGCCGTCGTCGGTGGCCTCTCGGTCGGCACCCCCGGCACGCCTGCGCTGCTGGAAATGGCACATCTCAAATGGGGCAAAACTGATTGGAAAAAGCTCCACGATCCAGCGATATTGCTCGCCAAAAACGGGTTCACAGTATCACCACGGTTGGCCGCTTTGGTCGAGCGCGATGCAGATCGTTTGAGCGTCTCAAAGACCACCAAATCCTACTTCCTGCCAGATGGAACCCCGATCAAATCCGGCGATACCTTGAAAAACCCAGCCTACGCCAAAACACTGGAAATCCTGTCGCATAGAGGCGCCGAAGGCTTCTACGTCGGCCCAATCTCAACCCTCATTCTAGACGCCGTTCAAAACGCCAAAACACCGGGCGTTCTGAGCCAAATGGACCTGTGGTTCTACAAGGTAAAAGAGCGCAAACCCGTTTGCGTGACCTACCGCGCCCATGAGGTCTGCGGCATGGGTCCACCCTCATCAGGGGCACTGACCGTCGGGCAAATTCTGGGCATGCTGGACAACTACGATCTGGCCGGAATGGGGCCGGAAGATCCGCAGTCGTGGCGGCTGATCGGGGACGCCTCAAGGCTGGCCTTCGCCGACCGTGGACGCTACATGGCCGACAGTGATTTCGTACCCATGCCGACCGAAGGACTGGTCGATCAAAGCTACCTGTCGATGCGCGCAGAAATGCTAAGCGGCGATGACGCTTTGCCAGAAGTCGCCGCCGGAAACCCGAGCTTCGATCACAGCCTGAACTACGCGCCAGACCAATCGCTAGAACTGCCCTCAACCTCCCATATCTCAATCGTTGACCCATACGGAAACGCGCTTTCGATGACCACAACCATTGAAAACGGTTTCGGATCACGGCTGATGGCAGGGGGCTTTTTGCTCAACAACGAGCTGACAGATTTCTCGTTCAGAAGCCACGTCAATGGGGTGCCCATCGCCAATGCTGTGGCCCCCGGAAAGCGCCCAAGATCATCAATGGCACCGACGATTGTGCTCAAAGACGGAGCCCCCGTTTTGGTCGTCGGATCACCGGGCGGAAGCCGGATCATAGGCTACGTTGCCAAGACAATTATTGCCCATCTGGACTGGGGAATGAACGTACAAAAAGCGGTCAGTTTGGGCCACGGTGTGAACAGGTTCGGGACCTTCGATCTTGAAGAGGAAACAGCTGCGGCAGATCTCAAACCAGCCTTGGAAAATCTGGGGTTCGAGGTCAAAGTCAGAGGGCTGAACTCAGGGCTTCACGCAATATCAATCGGGCAAAACTTGCAAGGCGGGGCCGACCCGCGACGCGAAGGCATTGCCTTGGGAGAGTAATATGACACAGGCACCCGTTTCGCCGCGAAACCAGTCCGGAATTGAGACCGCCTTGGGCATTTTAAAGCAAAGGTTCGGGGATAGATTTCACACCAGCCAAGCCATGCGTGAACAGCACGGGCACACGGTCACATGGATCGAAAACCAGCCCCCCGATGCAGTGGTTTTCGCCCACTCGACGCAAGAGGTCTCAGAGGTGGTCAAAACCTGCGCGACCCACAAAGTGCCAGTCATCGCCTATGGCACAGGAACGTCGCTGGAAGGGCACATAAACGCACCCGCCGGCGGGGTCTGCATCGATCTGAGCGAAATGAACCAAGTGCTTGAGGTCAACGCAAACGACCTTGATTGCGTGGTCCAGCCAGGGGTCACCAGAGAGCAATTGAACGTACACCTGAGAGACAAAGGGTTGTTCTTCCCAATCGATCCCGGCGCAAACGCATCCCTCGGGGGCATGGCCTCAACACGGGCTTCCGGGACAAATGCGGTGCGATACGGGACCATGAAAGACAACGTGATGGCGGTAGAGGCTGTGATGGCCGATGGCAGGGTCATCAAAACGGGAAGCAGGGCACGCAAATCCTCGGCAGGATATGACATGACACGGTTGCTGGTCGGAGCAGAAGGGACGTTGGGGATCATCACGGGGATTACGCTCAAATTGCAAGGTATTCCGGAATGCATCGCCTCGGCACGGTGTTCGTTTCCGACTGTCGATGCGGCGTGTCAGACGGTGATGCAAGTGGTGCAATTCGGGTTGCCTGTGGCGCGTATGGAGCTGCTAGACACATTGTCCATCAAGGCCGTGAACGCCTATTCGAAACTGGACTTGCCTCAAACGCCGCTGTTGCTGATGGAATTTCATGGAACAGAAGCTGGGGTCAAAGATCAAACGCAGATGTTCCAGTCCATTGCAGAAGACTTCGGCGGCAATGGGTATCAAACAACCACGACGACAGAGGAACGAAACAGACTCTGGCAGGCACGACATGATATGTATTGGGCAACGCTTGAGCTGAGACCCGGGGCGAAAAGCATATCGACGGATATCTGTGTCCCGATATCGAAACTGGCAGACTGTGTGGGGCAGGCACAAGACAAGATCAAAAGCCTAGGACTTCTCGCGCCGATTGTGGGGCATGTGGGGGACGGGAATTTCCATTGCTTGCCGATGGTAGACACGAGCAACCCGGATGAAGTGGCCAAATCTAACGAATTGATCAGCTGGCTGGCAGACCTCGCCATTTCCATGGATGGAACCTGCACGGGCGAGCATGGGATAGGGCAGGGCAAGAAAGCCTACCTCGAGGCAGAGTTGGGGGAAACAACGGCGTTCATGGGAATGATCAAACGCGCCCTTGATCCAGACAACATTATGAATCCCGGTAAAATCATCGACCTCTGATCAAATGGCCACGCCTCTGGCGTGACACGAAATTTCATACGCCTCCGGCGAGAGTATTTTACAAAGGGTAAAGGCAAAGAACGGTCCAAGTGCTTTACCCTTTCACCAATACTCAAAACCCGCGTAGCGGAAATCTGAAAATGTCGTAGCGCGGAACGCGCTGCTTTTGGATCAGACGTTGACTTAAGTCGGTTTCGCACCTGTTTTGGTCGAAACATTTCCGTGGTCGCGGTTTGGAATCCGTTAAGCCTACTTCAAACTTCAGGTTGGGACCGTGGATTCATGAAAACGCAAGTCAAAGCTCTTGTTGTCGGTGGTGGCGCTGTTGGCACATCGATCGCTTATCATCTGGCAGCCGCCGGTTGGGATGATGTGATGTTGTTGGAGCGCGACGAGCTCACGTCCGGCTCGACCTGGCATGCGGCCGGATTGTTGCCCTATTTCAACATGTCCTATGCGACCACCCACATCCATGACTATTCGATCAAGTTCTATAAGACACTCGAAGAGGAAACAGGTTTGAACGCCGGTTTTGCGGTCGTTGGCAACCTGCGTATGGCTCAAACGCAAGAACGCATGGAAGAATACATGCTCTACGCCTCGACCGCTGAAACTTGCGGTGTTCCTTATGAATGGATGACCCCGGATCAGATCAAAGCCAAGTGGCCGCTCATTCGTACCGATGATCTGAAAGGTGCGATTTATCACAACACCGACGGCTACATTAACCCCGCCGATGTCACCCAAGCCATGGCCAAAGGGGCCCGTCAGCGCGGTGTTATGATTGAACGCAAGTGGCAGGCCGATGCCTTTCATTGGACCGGCACCCATTGGGAGGTCACCGCCACCAAGATGGTTGAAAAGGGTGGCAACCTAATCCCGTCTGAAGAGCAGATTGTCATCACTGCCGAACATGTTGTCACCGCCTCTGGCAACCATGCCCAGACCACCGCCAAAAAGCTCGGGATCAAGATCCCTGCCATCCCTGTCGAGCACCAGTTTATTGTGCTCGATCAGGACCCTGAATTGGTCAAATTCCGTGACGCTGGCAATGTGGAACACCCCGTCGTGCGCGATGCCGATGCTCAATCTTACGTCCGCGAAGAACGGGGCGGCTGGATCTTGGGCGTTTATGAAAAGAACGCGCCTGCCGTGTTTGAGCATGGCGTGCCCGACAGTTTTCGTGCCGATCTTTTCCCGCTCGATCTAGACCGGATCGAAGGCCAGTATTTGGCTATGAACCACCGTATGCCCACAACCGAAAACTGCGGCTTAAAAGACGATTTCAATGGCCCCATTTGCTACACCCCAGACGGCAATCCGCTTGTCGGACCCGCCCCCGGTTTGCGCAACATGTGGCTTGCCGAAGGCTTTTCCTTTGGCATTACTGCTGCCGGCGGCACAGGCTATTACCTCGCCCAGCTTATGGTGAACGGCGAGGCCGAGATCGATATGGCGAGCCTCGACCCTAAGCGCTATTCTTCAAACTGGATGACCACTGAATTCGCGGCCCGCAAGAACGAAGAAGCCTACGATCACGTCTACATCCTACACCATCCCGACGAAGAACGCCCCGCTGCCCGCCCTCTGCGCACCTCTCCCGCCTATGACCGTCAGGCTGCGCGCGGGGCTCAATTCGGCTGGGTCAACGGCTGGGAACGCCCCAATTACTACGCTCCTGAAGGGTTTGATGACGCCGCAAGCCGGTCCTTCAAACGCGGCGGCTGGTGGCAATATGCCGTTGAGGAAGCCAAAGCGATCCGCGAAGGTGTGGGCCTGATCGATGCGACGGCCTTCACCAAGCACATCATCAAAGGCCCCGGCGCCACTGCTTTCCTTGATTGGTTCACCTGCAACAAACTGCCACGCGTCGGCCGGATCAACCTGACCTATGCGCTGACTGCCCATGGCACCACACGCACCGAATACACCATCGTCCGCCTGGCCGAGCATGAATACTATCTGGTCTCGGCAGGCGCATGGACCGAATACGACGCCGATTTCCTGCGCAAGGCCGCCGAAGACAAAGCACCCGATCTGGGCTATATCGAAATTCAGGACGTGACCACGCAATGGGGGGTCTTCGCGATTGCAGGCCCCAAATCGCGCGATGTCCTGAATGCGGTGATCAAGGACGCTGATCCTGCGACAGCGCTTTCAAACAAGCGGTTCCCATGGCTCAGCGCCAAACAGATCGAACTGGGCATGTGTCCGGTCAATGCGATCCGTGTGGCCTACACCGGAGAGCTTGGCTGGGAGCTGCACCACCCCATAGAGATGCAAAACTATCTCTTTGATCTGTTGGAAAAAGCGGGCGCGCCGCATGGGATGAAACTGGTTGGCGCGCGGGCGCAAAACTGGTTGAGACAGGAAAAGTCCTACCGTGCCTTCGGGACAGAATTGGGGCGCGACGCGACCCCGCTAGAGGCCGACCTGCCGCGCTTTGTGGATATGTCCAAAGCCTTCAACGGCAAAGACGCGATGGAAAAAACCGGCATCCGGGTCAAATGCGTGACGCTGTTGATCGATGGACCGGAAGACGCAGACCCATGGGGGCGCGAAGTGCTCTACCACGGTGACACGCGTGTCGGACGTCTGACATCTGGCGGGTACTCGGTCGCCTTCGGGAAATCCATCGGGATGGGCTATGTGACGCCAGATGCGTCACAGGTCGGGACCAAGCTCAAAGTCAAAATGTTCGACCAGCTTTGGGACGCAGAAGTGGTCGAAGACAGCCCCTACGATCCAAAAAACGAAAAGATCAGAGTAGACGGATAACCCGCTCCTTCTTTGTTCTAAATAAATCCCCGCCGGAGGCATAAAAAATGTCGTCGCGCCGCAAGGCGCGGCCGTTCGGTCAGACCTTGGTCTTTTTGGCGGACAGGACAAGGTTGTTGGCGGGCATTTCGATAGGATCGTTCGGGGTGCATCTGCTGGCGGTCAAAAGGGCCATCACATCCTCATCGTTCTTATATCCGATCTCGGGGTCTTGGGTGGTCAGTTTGGTGTGAAACGTCTCGTCACCGGTGCTTGTGAACATACCGTTGCGCAGAAAGGGGCCGTAGATCATCAAGACACCGTTCGGGGCAAGGGCTGTGGTGGCCTCTGTGATCAGAATCTCTGCTTCGGGCGCACTGATCAGGTGCAGCAGGTTCACGACGAAGATCAGGTCTTGGCCCGCGTGAAGGGCACCCCAACCGGAGGCGGTCGCATCAAGCAGGACGGGCGGGCGTAGGTTCCGAAGTTCGGCCTCGGCCCCGTAGGCTGCGATGCTTGTGATGCGGGTGGGGTCTATGTCGGTGGGTTGCCATGTCAGATCGGGAAAGCGGGTGGCGAAGTGTGCGATGTGCTGGCCTGTGCCGCTGGCGATCTCAAGGGCTTGGCCGGAGGCTGGGGCGAGTTTTCCAAGGACGTCCGATATATCGGCCATGTTGCGCGCGGCTGCGGGGGCGACCAGTTTGCCGGTTTCATCAGGGGTCGCAACGCTGGCGGTGGGGGGCGGCGTGCGCATGGCGATCATCCAAACCTTTGCGGTGACAGCTGCGCCACCACTTCATCTTCAAGCACAGACCGCGCGCCCAACACATGGTCTGCCACCAATTGCGCAGCGGCGGGGGCTGTTTGAAAGCCGTAACCGCCTTGGCCTGCGCACCAGACAAACTCAGGCTCCACAGCGTCGCGGCCCAACACAAGCGCGCGGTCCGGTGCAAAGCTGCGCAGACCGGCCCAATTGCTTTCCACGCGGGTCACCGGCTGCATCACCATTTCTTCAAAACGGGCCAAGCCTTCGGCAAGCACCATATCATCTGCATAGGCGTCATGGGCGGTTGTGGCTTCTTCATCTGCGGGCGACACGATCAGTTTGCCTGCGTCCGGTTTGGCGTACCATGTCTCGCCCACGCCAAAGAACATAGGCCAGCGGCTTGGGTCCAGCCCGTCGCGCAGGGGGATGCGCGCCATGGAGCGTCTGTGTGGCACGATCCCGATGGGTGCCACCCCTGCAAGCTTTGCTATTTCATCGGCCCATGCACCGGCTGCGTTGACCAGTGTTGTGGCTTGATAGGTTTCATTCGCGGTCGTAACCGCCCAACCGCCAGCGGTTTTTGTGATCTCTGTAACCTTTGATTTGGTCGCGATCACACCACCGTTCGCTTTGATCTCTTTGGCGCAGGTTTGGAGCAGCTGGTCTGTGTCTATGTCATGGGCCGCACCATTATAGGCCGCGCGCGTGACCACATCCGGGTTCAGGATGGGCAGGTGGCCTTGGGCGTCATCCAGCGTGATCTCGTCCAGCTTTAGATCAGCCATGTCCTTTTCAAAGGCGGCCGTGTCTTGTGCGCGTCCCATTATCAAAAGCCCACGCGGGCTAAGATACCTGCTGCCCATATAGAAATCCGCGCTGGCCGCGCTGAGGGCTTTGATCGTATCTGACCCGTAGTTCGGCTCATAAAGCGCCGCCGACCGTCCTGAGGCGTGATAGCCCAGATGGTCTTCGGCCTCTAGCACTGTCACCTGTCC
The DNA here is from genome assembly GCA_964636575.1 of uncultured Sulfitobacter sp. Lineage (GTDB taxonomy): Bacteria > Pseudomonadota > Alphaproteobacteria > Rhodobacterales > Rhodobacteraceae > CAZWSE01. The sequence goes on from CAZWSE010000024.1 coordinate 10,617, forward strand.
ATGTGGTGCGATCCTTGCCCCTGCGGACAACCCCGCGATCCCGCCGCCGATGATCAGAACGTCGCTCATCCCGCTTGTTCTTCGATCCGGTCTGTTGCGGGGGGTGGTGTCGGGCTGAGCGCTGTCATTTCTGCGTAAAGATCGGCGCTGAGCGCATAGTCCATCGCCGCCAATGACGGTTGCAACTGTTCAAGCGATTTCGCCGATATGATGGGCGTTGGCCCGCTCGGGTGTGCTGCGGCCCAAGCCACGGCCAGTGTCGCGGGATGCACACCTTCGCGGTCTGCGATGGCCTTTAACCCCTTTGCGGCTTCGGCCATAAAGGCCGGTGCGTAGCGTTTGTTGTACATTGCGTCTTCACTCAGCCGGCCCGCGGTGCCGTCCAGATACTTGCCTGTCAGCAACCCGCCGCCCAAGGGCGAATAAGGCGCAATTTCGATCCCTATGTCTGCGCACATCGGTAGAATTTCAACCTCGGCCTGCCGTTTCACCAGATTGTACATGGGCTGCAAAATGTCGATCCGCAGATCGTGCAGCGCGCCCAAAGCCACGGCTTTCATCACCTGCCACGCCGCGAAGTTCGACAGCCCCGCATACCTGAACCCGCCGCTGTCTTTCAGCGTCGCCAAAGCCTCGATGGTTTCATTGAGTTCGGTCTGGTTGTCGAAGTGGTGGATGTACAAGATGTCCACTTCGTCCATGTCCAGCCGTTTGCGCGACAGATCGAAATCCTTGCGCATCTACGGCAGCCTGCCTTTGCCATCCGCATAAGCGACCTTGGTGGCGATGATCAGGTCGTCGCGGTTCTTTTTCGCAAATGTCCCGAGCAGCTTTTCAGATGTTCCGTCCGTGTAGGCGAACGCCGTGTCGAAGTGGTTGATCCCTGCAGCGCGGCAGGCGTCGAACATGGCCTCTGAGGCTGCTGCGTCCGCGCGTCCGCCGAATTGCATGGTTCCAAAGGCCAGCCGAGACGCAGGGGCACCGTTTTTTGATGTGATATGTGTCATGGCCGGACCGTGCCATGAAGGCCCGTGCATGGGAAAGCGGTTTTTGGAGGGGGAACAGCGAAAATGGTGGGCGCATCTGCTCATACGCCCACCAAGCTTTTACATGTGCGGGTGGAACTGCTCACTCACCCGACATGCATCCTTATCTTATGCAGCTGCAAGCTGAGGATAAGGCTTCATGGCAAACCCGTCTTGGGGGGAGACGGTTGCCTGTGCACAAGCTTCGAGAACGTGGGACAAATATTCGTCCTCGACCTTGCCGTGCGCTTTGAAGAGACGGGACAGAAACTGGATCATGATGATCGCTTCGTTTTGGTCTTCCGGCTCATGTGTGAGAATTTTCCGCTCAAGCAGGCGACTGCGCTGCGCGATGTCTTTGAGCTTTTGGTCGGTTTCCGAGAGCTTCGCCTTGGCCTTTTTCAGGCTGTCTTCGGTTGCCGTGATATTCTTGGCCGCGATTTTGTGGGCGGTGTCGGGGCGGGATGCCGTAAAGGCTTTGCGCGTTTTGGCAAAGGACAGATCATGCACCTGCGACTGCCGTTTCAAGAGATCCGTCGTTTCACGGACGTATTCCATCAAGACTGTCTGCAATGCGCTGATCTGTCGGGCCTTTTCAACCAACGCGTCAAATGCGCTGATATCTTGACCCCAGCGCAACTTGGCTTGGGCGGTTGGGTTTGGCGTGACGTCAAAAGAGGCAACGCTCGCGTATGTCTGAATGTTCATTGTACTGCTCACTGATGTTATCTTTAATTTACACTCACGGGCTGCATTACAGCTCGTATTGGAAACAATCGCCTCAGATTCGGGTTTATTGGTGTCCGGACTTGGGCAAATTCGCCTCAATCTGCCTTGGTCCTGCCACATTCGCCCGAAACCCCTTATTTTTATGAAAAGACGGTTTCACATGTGATTTCGGTTTGAATTTCTTCCCCCTAAATGAGTGTAAATGAATTTCCAGAACGAAAAGCCGTATGTTCGGATTTCCCCTGATCCTTTGTTTTTAGGGCGCTTTTCGATCTGAAAATGAGCAAAGATCTAATTTTGCGGCAGATGCCTTTCGAATCGAAAACCCTGTTTCGCGTGGCTGAACCTGTTGGAATCGACTGATCCCGGCCTTTGGACGTAAAAAGGCCCCGCTGGTGCGCACCTGCGGGGCCTCATCGTTGGGTTTGGTCGTAGGCTTAGTTCGGGATTTCGGCCCCAACGCCTTCAACGTAGAAGTTCATGCCGGCCAATGTTCCGTCATCGGCTGTTTCGCCGTCTGCAAGGAAAACCGATCCGTCCGCTTTGTTCAAAGGTCCGGTGAACGCGTGGTAGGACCCGTCTGCCAGTGCCTCTTTCATGGCCAAGGCTTCTGCTTTGACGTCTGCGGGCACTGCGTCTGAAATCTCGCCGATGCCAACCATGCCAGCGCCGATGCCATCCCATGTGGATGTGGAGGTCCATGTGCCGTCCATCACCGCTTGGGTGCGGGCGATGTAGTAGGGCGCCCAGTCATCGATGATCGAGGACACGCGCGGGAACGGCGCGTATTGCCCCATGTCAGATGCTTGTCCGAAGGTCACAACATTACCGGCTTCTTGCGCGGCTGCTTGAGGCGCTGTGGAATCGGTGTGCTGCAAGATCACATCGGCACCCTGTTCGATCAGAGCTTTGGCACTGTCGGCTTCTTTCGCAGGATCAAACCATGTGTAGGCCCAGATGATCTTGAATTCGACATCGGGGTTGGCTTTCTTGGCGTGGATGTAGGCGGCGTTGATGCCACGGATCACTTCGGGGATCGGGTAGGACGCGATGTAGCCGATAATGTTGGACTTGGTCATCTTGCCTGCGATGTGGCCCTGAATGGCGCGGCCTTCGTAGAAGCGTGCGGAATAGACAGACACGTTGTCGGCCTGTTTGTAGCCGGTTGCGTGCTCAAACTTCACATCCGGGAACTTGGAGGCGACGTTGATGGTCGGGTCCATGTAGCCAAACGACGTGGTAAAGATCAGGTCTGCGCCATCAAGCGCCATCTGGGTCATCACACGCTCGGAATCCGGGCCTTCCGGCACGCTTTCAACGTAGACGGTTTCGACCTTGTCGCCGAAGGCTTCTTCGACAGCCAAGCGGCCCTTGTCGTGTTCATAGGTCCAGCCGCCGTCGCCGATTGGGCCGACGTAGACAAAGCCTACTTTGGTTTTTCCATGACCGTCCGCAAACGCGGTTGTGGCCAAGCCCAGCGCGAGTGCAGCACTGGTCAGCAGTTTGGTGAGTTTCATGTAGAGTATCCCCCTGGATATTGACCCCGCACTATTGCGAGGCGTGGAAAATGCGGCCCAATGCAGCCGGAGCCCTGCTTTTGTCGGCAGACAGGATCACCAGCACAAGGATCGTTATGACATAGGGCGACATTGCCAGATATTCGACCGGAATGGCAACGCCTGCCGCTTGTAGATTAAGCTGCATTACGGTGACTCCGCCAAATAAATAGGCACCAATCAGCGCCCGCCACGGCTTCCAGCTGGCAAAGACCACCAAAGCCAGCGCAATCCACCCGATTCCCGCTGTCATCCCTTCGGTCCACTGAGGCACGCGCACGAGGCTGATATAGGCGCCCCCAAGGCCGGCGCAGGCCCCGCCGAACAGGATGGCAAGCGCGCGGATGCGAACCACTTTATACCCTAGCGCATGGGCGGCATCATGGCTTTCGCCCACGGCCCGCAAGACCAATCCGGCGCGGGTGAATTTGAGCATGATCCAGACCGCAGCTGTCAGCGCAATGCCAAGATACAAAATCGGGTCATGGCTAAAGAGGATCGGCCCAACGACAGGTGCGTCGCTGAGACCTTCGATGTTCAGCCGCTGCGTTGAGGGCGGTTTGATCCCCACGTAGCCTTGGCCGAGCAGGGCTGAAAGACCCAAGCCGAACAATGTCAGCGCAAGCCCTGAGGCCACTTGGTTCGCCAGTGCTACTTGGGTCAGCAGCACAAACAAAAGGGAGAGCAAGGCCCCCCCGATTGCGGCTGCTAGAAACCCGAGCATGGGCGAGCCGCTTTCCACCGACACCGCAAAGCCGCAAATCGCGCCTACGATCATCATGCCTTCAACGCCGAGGTTCAGAACACCTGCCTTTTCCACGACCAGCTCGCCAATGGCGGCGAGCAACAGGGGCGTCGCTGCAACCATCAGCGATGCGATCAAAAGGACGGGGTTGATTGAGGAGAGATCCATTATGTAGCGCCCCTTTTGATCCGGTAGTTGGTCATCACATCAAAGGCGAGCAGGAAGAACAGCAACAGCCCTTGGAACACTTGGATGGCGGCAGCGGGCAGTTGCAACTGGCTTTGCGCAATGTCGCCGCCGACATACGTCAGCGCCATCAACAGCCCCGCGAGCACGATCCCGAAGGGGTTCAACCGCCCCAAGAAGGCGACGATGATCGCGGTGAACCCGTAGCCCACGTTGAAATCAATGCTGACCTGACCGGCAGGCCCTGCGACTTCAAAGAGCCCCGCAAGCCCCGCCAAAGCGCCAGAGGTTCCAAGACAGATCACAATAAGCCGCGATGGATTGACGCCTGCAAATTTGGCCGCGCGGGGGGCTTCGCCGGTCAGCCGGATCGAAAAGCCCAGCATGTGCCGTTTGAGAATAATATACGCAAAGATGACAGCGATCATCGCCGCGACCACACCCCAGTGCATGCCGGATCCTGCTACCAGTTCCGCGTTATGGGCGCTCGGGTACTGTTGCAAATTGCGGCTGCCCGGGAAGCCAAAGCCTTCGGGGTTCTTCAACAGCCCCAGCGACATGGAGGCCAGAAACTGTTCGGCCACATAGACCAGCATCAATGACACAAGGATCTCATTGGTGCCAAACTTGACCTTGAGCAAGGCAGGGATCATCGCCCAGAGCATGCCCCCCAAAGCGCCGCCAATGACCATCAGGGGAAAGATGTACCAGCCCTCGATGGGGTAAAACGCAAGGCCAATGCCCGCACCGACCAAGGCACCGATAATGTATTGCCCTTCGGCGCCGATGTTCCAGATGCCTGCCTTGAAGCCCAGCGCCAGACCGATGGCAATCAACACCAAAGGCGCGCCTTTGATCAAAAGCTGAGGGCGGTAGTAAAAGGCGTTTTTGCCAAACATGGGGTCCCAGAAAATGGTGCGAATGGCCTCAAAAGGGTTCTTGCCCAAGGCCCAAAACAGCAAGCCACCGACAATCATGGTGGCCAGCACCGCAAGCACAGGGGTGGCAAAAGACCAACCACGGGACGGCATGCTGCGTTTTTCTAGCGCGATCATGCCTTTACCCTTTGCAAAATACTCAATTGATTGGGATCACACATGCGCAACCTCGATCCCATGGGTGCCACCCATCATCAGGCCAATGTCCTCAACGCTCAGATCACGGGCCGGGCGAATGTCCGACAAACGGCCTTCGTTCAATGCGCCAAAGCGGTCGGAGATTTCCATCAGCTCGTCCAGATCTTGCGAGATCACGATCACAGCAGCCCCGCCAGTGGCCAGATCCATCAAGGCCTGCCGGATCGCGGCCGCAGCCGAGGCATCGACCCCCCATGTGGGCTGGTTCACGACCAGGACTTTCGGGTGCTGCAAAACCTCGCGGCCAATCACGAATTTCTGCAAATTGCCGCCCGACAAGGACCGCGCTGTGTTCTCGGCACCCGGTGTGCGCACATCGAATTTGACGATAATCTTATCGGCAAAATCGCGTGCGCCCTGCCAATCGAGAAACCCGCCTTGCACCAGTTGCTTGCGCACCGAAGCCGTCAGCATGGCGTTCTCGGTCAGGCTCATGTCAGGGGCGGCGGCATGGCCAAGCCGTTCTTCGGGGGCGGCCAGTAAACCCATGGCGCGGCGTTCCAATGGACCCGCACCCCCAATCGGTTTGCCGCCGAACAAGATCATACCCGCAGGGCAGGGCAGCTCGCCCGACAAAGCCCCTAGCAATTCGTCCTGCCCGTTGCCCGCAACACCGCCGATGCCCAAAATCTCGCCTGCGTTCACAGCAACGGACACGTCCTTCAATGCAGTTCCAAAGGCGCTGGGCGAGGCCAGTGACAACCCTTTAAGCTCAATCAAAACCTGCCCGCGCCCGGCCCCTTTGCTGCGCGGTTTCTGCAAGCTGCTGCCGACCATCATTTCAGCCATCTGGCCTGCAGTCACATCGCCGGGAATACAGGTGCCGACGTTCTTACCCAGTCGCAAAATCGTGGCGGTGTCGCAGAGCGTTCTGATCTCTTCCAGCTTGTGGCTGATGTAAAGGATCGAGGTGCCTTCTGCCGCCAGTTTGCGCAGGGTTTCAAACAGAATAGCGACCTCTTGCGGGGTCAGCACGCTTGTGGGTTCGTCCATGATCAAGAGCTTGGGGTCTTGCAACAGACAGCGGATGATCTCGACCCGTTGCCGTTCGCCCGCGGAGAGATCACCGACAGTGCGATCAGGGTCCAAAGGCAGGCCGTAGGTCTCGGACACCTTGCGAATTTGGGCCGCCAGATCGCGCATCTTCGGCGGTTTTTCCATGCCAAGTGCGACATTCTCAGCCACGCTGAGCGCCTCAAACAGCGAAAAGTGTTGAAAGACCATCGCGATGCCATCGGCCCGCGCAGCCCGAGGCTCTGCCGGGGTGAAAGGATCGCCACCCAGAACCATTGTCCCGCTGTCAGGCTTCACCAATCCGTAGATCATTTTCACAAGCGTTGATTTGCCCGCCCCATTTTCCCCCAACAGCGCGTGGATTTCACCTTTTTGGATATGAAAGGACACATCATTGTTGGCAACGACCCCGGGGTAGGCTTTGGTCAGCCCCTCCAGAGAAAGCAATGTTTCACTCATGCAGTTAAGGTCCCACTGTGCCTTTGCGGCTTTTGCACAACTGATAGCGCATGTGCGACGCCAATCGCAATATGTTGTGGGTGTTTTCCAAGGCTGGGGTCCCCAATCGGGCAGGTGATGCGTGCGATTTGAGCGTCTGAATGGCCCAAAGCCGCCAACCTGCTGCGAAATCGTGCCCATTTGGTCTTGGACCCGATCAATCCCGCAAACCCGAACCCGTGCCCCAAAAGCCGGTGGCACAGATCAAGATCAAAGGCATGGCTATAGGTCAAAATCAGATGCTCTGCGTGGGCGGGCGCGTGGCGGACCAAAGCTCCCATATCAGCGGCCACAACGGGGGTGACGCCTTGGGGGATATCATCCGGGAAACGGTCCGCGCCCGTATCCACCCATGTGACAGACATATCGGGCAAGGGGGCCATGACCTGCACGATGGCGCGGCCCACATGCCCAGCCCCCCAGATCCAAAGATCACGGCAAGGCTTTGCGACGGGTTCAATCATCCATCCGTTGCACAACTGCGCATCCGGTGTGATCCCTTGATTGCGGGCCTCGGCCAGCAGTCGTTTCACTGCCAAAGGCTGGGGCATTGGTCCACGCGCGATGATCTGCGCGTCAAGGGCTGCGATGCGGGCTGCGTCGTAGTGTTCGACCCAGACCGTAATCGCCCCGCCGCAGCATTGCCCCATGTCCGGCCCAAGCGCATGGGTTTGCGGGCCTTCGGGGGCACGCTGTGCTGATTTGCTCAGTTGGTATTCCAGCACACCGCCGCCGATTGTCCCTGATTGGCCGCCGTCCCACAGCACCATGGCTGCGCCGACCTCACGCGGGCTGCTGCCCTTGATGGCGGCGATGACGACACGGGTGACGCGGCCGTGGCGAGCCACTGTTGCGCGCAGGTCTTGAAGATCAAACCCCATCGCGCACCTTTTTGGCTGTCTTGAACACACGTTCCGCCGTGGCGGGCCCGTCGAGCGAGGGGTAGGTGCTGCCACAGGCCGCAATCGCATCGCTGAGCGCCATGAAGGCAGAGATACCCAGCATGAACGGCGGCTCGCCCACGGCTTTGGATTTATAGATCGTGTCGGCTTGGTTCGGCGCGTCCCAAAGGGCGACGTTGAAAATGTCTGGCCTGTCGGAGCAGGCAGGGATTTTGTAGGTTGAGGGCGCGTGGGTGCGCAGGTGGCCTTGATCGTCCCAGACCAGTTCTTCGGTCGTGAGCCAGCCCGCCCCTTGCACATAGCCGCCTTCGATCTGTCCGATATCAAGCGCCGGATTGAGCGACGCCCCTGCATCATGTAGAACGTCGGTCCGCAAGATCCTGTTTTCGCCGGATAAAGTGTCGATCACCACTTCTGTCACCGCGGCCCCATAGGCAAAGTAAAAGAACGGTCGTCCAGTGCCTTTGATCCTGTCCCACGCCAAATCAGGCGTCTTGTAGAACCCCGTCGAGGACAAGCTGATCCGGTTCTCATAGGCCAGTTTGACGGCCTGCGCGAAGGTGTAGCTGTGGGTTTGAACCTGCACCTGATCGTCTTTGAAGGTCACGTCAGTTGGTGTTGTCCCGTGGTAATCCGCCAGAAATCCTGCCATCCGCTGCCGGATCGTATCGCAGGCCGCTTTTACGGCCATCCCGTTCAGATCGCTGCCAGAGGACGCGGCTGTGGCCGATGTATTGGGCACTTTGCCCGTGTCCGTGGCCGTGATCTTGATCCGGTCCAGTGGCACCTCAAAAGAGGCGGCGGCCACCTGTGCCACCTTCTGGAACAGCCCTTGCCCCATTTCCGTGCCGCCGTGGTTCAGGTGAATGGACCCGTCTTGATAGATGTGCACCAGCGCGCCTGCTTGGTTCAGGTGGGACAGCGTGAACGAAATACCAAACTTTACCGGCGTCAGCGCGATCCCCTTTTTCAAGGTCTCATGGCTGGCGTTCCAATCCGCGATGGCGGCTTTGCGGGCTGTGTAGTTGGAGGTTTCAAGCAGCGTGTCTGTCATCTCATGCAGGATGAAGTCGGTCACGGGCATGTCGTAGGGCGTGGTCTGCGGGGCTGATCCTTGGGGCGTGTAGTAGTTGGCGCGTCGGACCTCTAGCGCGTCAACGCCCAAGTGATGCGCGATGTGGTCCATGACGCGCTCAATCCCGACCATCCCCTGTGGCCCGCCGAAGCCCCGAAACGCGGTCGCGCTTTGGGTGTTGGTTTTCCAGCGGTGGCTTTCGATACGTGCGTTTGGCAGGTGATACGCGTTGTCCGCGTGCAGCATGGCGCGGTCGGCCACGGGCAGCGACAGATCCTGCGCCCAGCCGCAGCGCATGTGGTGGATGAAATCGACGCCGGTCAGTTTGCCGTGGTCGTCGAAGCCTGCGCGGTAGTGGATGCGGATGTCGTGGCGCTTGCCTGTGATGATGAAATCGTCGTCGCGGTCGTAGCGCATTTTGCAGGGCTGGCCGGTGGCGCGGGCGGCAACGGCACAGGCCACCGCCAGCGCGTTGCCCTGACTTTCCTTTCCGCCAAACCCGCCGCCCATGCGTCGCGTTTCCACCCGTACGCCGTGCATAGGGATGCCCAAAGCCTCAGCCACTTTATGCTGTATCTCGGTCGGATGTTGGGTTGAGGCATGCACAACCATATCGCCGCCTTCTTGCGGTAATGCGAGCGCGGTTTGGCCTTCGAGGTAGAAATGCTCTTGCCCGCCGATGTCGATCTGGCCGTCGATTTGGTGGGGGGCTTTTGTGATGGCCGTTTCGGCGTCGCCTTTGGTGTAGATGCGCGGGGCTTCTTCAAACCTTGTGCCTGCGGCAATGGCATCGTCGATGGTCAAGACTGCAGGCTCAGGCGTGAGATCGACCTTGGCCAAACGCGCTGCCACCCGCGCAGCGCGGTGGGATGTGGCGACGACGACAAACAAGGGTTGGCCTGCATAGAAGACCCGATCAACAGCCAGCAACGGCTCATCATGGGCCGAGGGTGAGACATCATTGGCAAAGGGCAGATCAGCGGCAGTCAACACGGTAACAACACCAGCGGCTGCTTTCACCGCTGACAGATCCATCGCTTTGATCACCCCAATTGCAGCCTCAGCCACTCCAAAAGCCAGATGCAAGGTGCCCGATGGCACTGGAATATCATCCACATAGCGGGCCCGCCCTGTCACATGCAAAGGGGCCGCATCATGGGGCAGGGGTTTGCGCGCGCTCATGCCTTTACCCTTTGACAAATACTCATGGCGACACCTGCAAAACAGAACTGGCCTCGCCTGTGTGTTCCACCCAATAGCGGTGCAGCATGTTTTGGGCGGCGGCCAAACGATAACCGGCCGAGGCGCGCATGTCTGACAATGGGGTCAGATCGGCTGCGATCTGGTTCTTGGCCTTGGCGATGGTCTCAGGCGACCACGGTGCCCCGATCAACAGGTCTTCAACCGCGTGCATGCGTATGGGGATGCCTGCCATGCCGCCGAAGGCGATGCGGGCGGCGGTGACCGTGTTATCTTCAACGGTGATCGACAGCGCCCCGCACACCGCCGAGATATCCTGATCGAAGCGCTTTGACAGTTTGTAGCAGCGCAGGGTGTCCGGCTGGGCAGGGATCGTAACGGCCTCTACAAATTCACCGGAGGCGCGGTCTTGGCGGCCATAGTCCAAAAAGAAGTCCTCAATCGGCATCTCGCGGCCTGTGTCGCCATGGCGCAGATGCAGGCTTGCGCCAAGCGCGATCAACGCGGGCGGGTTGTCTCCGATGGGGGAGCCGTTGGCGATGTTGCCACCCAAGGTTGCCGCGTTACGGACCTGCACGGACCCGTAGCGGCGGATCAGTTCGGCGTAGGATGGGTGCAGGTCTGCCATCGCGTCGCGCAGGGTCTCCATGGTGACCATCGCGCCGATGCGCAGACCTTCCTCGGTTTGAGTGATCTGTTTGAGATCTTCGCAGCCGCCTAGAAAAATCACATCCTTCAAATCGCGCAGGTCCTTGGTGACCCATAGCCCGACGTCTGTGGCCCCAGCGACCAGCACCGCATCAGGATTGGCGGCATAGGCGCGGGCTAGATCATCGACGGATTGGGGTAGGTATGTCGGGGCGGTTTCCATTTTCGGTGGCTTGTCCTGCACCCACTTCGGAACGGGCTTATCCGCCGCAGCCTCAGCGGCTTTGATGATCGGCGCGTAGCCTGTGCACCGGCACAGATTGCCCGCCAGTTGGTCGTCAAAATCAGAGCGACCGTTCAGATGTGTCACAGCCATCGAGGCCACAAACCCTGGCGTGCAAAATCCGCATTGGGATCCGTGGTGTTCGATCATGGCCTCTTGCACGGGGTGGAGCGTTCCGTCCGCGTCCGATACCCCTTCGACCGTGCGCACCGCTTTGCCGTGAAGTTGCGGCAGGAACAGGATGCAGGCATTCAACGCTGTGACGCCGTCCTCGCCCGTGACCATGACAGTGCACGCGCCACAATCGCCTTCGTTGCAGCCCTCTTTGGTGCCCGTCAGGCCCTGATCATCGCGCAGCCAGTCTAAAAGGGTATGCGTCGGCGCAGGGTTGTCCAACGTCACGGTCTCTCCGTTGAGAAGAAACGATATTTGCATGTCGACCTGCGCGCCGCCTTACCAAGGTGCAGTATCCCCCTGTCGATGCGGCGTAGACATGGGGTGCTTTTACAGGATCGATGAAACAGCGAATGAATTGGGATTGCAAGGCAGTTAAGCCGCGCGCTGGGTTGATCTGCTCTTTCGCTTCGGGCGGGTGCTTAATAGGGTGGCACTATGAAAGACACGCCCCGATTCATCCACCTGCGCACCCATTCCGAGTATTCCTTGCTGGAAGGGGCGATGCGGCTGAAAAAGCTGCCTGAAACCTGCGTCAAAGCGGGCATGCCTGCGGTGGCCTTGACCGATACCAACAACATGTTTGCCGCCTTGGAGTTTTCCATTGGCGCCAGCGGTGCAGGGGTGCAGCCCATCATCGGCTGCCAGATTGATCTGGCCTATGTGGCGCCTGTGGTCGGTGAAAAAGAATTGCCGCCTGCGCCTGTGGTTTTGCTTGCCCAGTCTGAGCGCGGGTATGAAAACCTGATGAAGCTCAATTCGTGCCTCTATTTGGACAAGGGTGGGGCTTTGCCGCAGGTCACTTTGGAAGAGTTGGAAGCCCTTTCGGCTGATCTGATTTGCTTAACCGGTGGCCCTGATGGTCCCTTTGGCCGGATGCTGAAAATGGGGCATCGCCCTGCCGCAGAGGCCCTGATGCAGCGGTTCAAGGCGATGTTCGCCGACAGAGTGTACATCGAATTGCAGCGCCATCCCCGCGAAGATGGCACCCCGCCTGAAGGCCAAGCCGTGACCGAGCGTGGCCATATCGAGATGGCCTATGCCATGGATATTCCATTGGTCGCCACCAACGACGCCTATTTCCCGAAGCCCGATATGTACGAGGCCCATGACGCCCTGATCTGCATTGCCGAAGGCGCATATGTGGACCAGCAGGAACCCCGCCGCCGTCTGACCCCGCAGCACTATTTCAAGTCGCAGGCTGAAATGGTCACTCTGTTTGCCGACCTGCCCGAAGCGATTGAGAACACCATTGAGATCGCCCAGCGCTGTGCGTTCCAGGCCTATCGCCGTGATCCGATCTTGCCCAAGTTTGCTGATGACGAGGTTGAGGAACTGAAACGCCAGTCTCGTGCTGGCTTGAAGGACCGTCTGGCGATTATTCCTCATGCGGTCTCGGTTGAGGATTACGAGGCACGGCTTGAGTTTGAGCTTGATGTGATCGAGGGCATGGGCTTTCCCGGCTACTTTTTGATCGTTGCCGATTTTATCAAGTGGTCCAAGGATGAGGGTATTCCTGTGGGGCCCGGTCGTGGTTCCGGCGCGGGGTCGCTTGTCGCTTATGCCCTGACCATCACCGATCTGGATCCGCTGCGTTATAACCTGCTGTTCGAGCGGTTTTTGAACCCTGAACGTGTGTCCATGCCCGACTTCGATATCGATTTTTGCATGGACCGCCGTGAAGATGTGATCCGATACGTTCAGGATAAATACGGCCGCGACAAAGTGGGACAGATCATCACCTTTGGTGCGCTTTTGTCCAAGGCTGCCGTCCGCGATATTGGTCGCGTTTTGCAGATGCCCTATGGGCAGGTGGACCGTCTGTCCAAGATGATCCCTGTTGAGGGCGTCAAACCTGTCAGCATTGAAAAAGCCCTGAAAGACGAGCCGCGTTTGCGCGAAGAGGCCCGCAATGAGGAGGTCGTCAAACGCTTGCTCGATTACGGTCAGCAGGTTGAAGGGTTGCTGCGCAATGCCTCGACCCATGCGGCGGGTGTTGTGATTGGCGACCGGCCTTTGGACGCGCTTGTGCCGCTGTATCAGGACCCTCGATCTGACATGCCCGCCACCCAATTCAATATGAAATGGGTTGAGCAGGCTGGTCTGGTCAAGTTCGACTTTCTGGGTTTGAAAACCCTGACTGTGATCCAGAACGCGGTAGATTTGATCAAGGCCAACGGCCGCCATCTGCATATCGCCGCCGACGGCACCCAACTGTTTGATCCGCCTGCCGCTGCGATTGATGATATCGGGGTCATTCCGCTGGATGATGAGGCGTCTTACAAGCTTTATGCTGCCGCCAAAACGGTGGCTGTGTTTCAGGTTGAAAGCTCGGGCATGATGGATGCCCTGAAGCAGATGAAGCCGACCTGTATCGAGGATATCGTGGCCCTTGTGGCGCTTTACCGCCCTGGTCCGATGGAGAACATTCCGACCTATTGTCAGGTGAAGAACGGGCTGAAAGACCTTGAATCTATTCATCCTTTGATCGACCATATTCTTGAAGAAACCCAAGGCATTATCGTGTATCAGGAACAGGTGATGCAGATTGCGCAGGTGATGGCGGGTTATAGCCTTGGTGGCGCTGATTTGCTGCGCCGTGCCATGGGTAAAAAGATTGCCGAGGAAATGGCCAAGGAGCGCCCCAAGTTCGAAAAAGGTGCCCAAGAAAACGGGGTCGACAAGAAGAAAGCGACCGAGGTTTTTGACCTTCTGGAGAAGTTCGCCAACTACGGCTTTAACAAATCCCACGCCGCTGCTTATGCGGTCGTCAGCTATCAAACCGCGTGGCTGAAGGCCAATCATCCGGTCGAGTTTATGGCTGGTGTGATGAACTGTGATTTGCACCTGACCGACAAGCTGGCAGTGTACTTCGAGGAAGTCCGCAAGGGGTTGGAGCTGCCCTATACGCCGCCTTGTGTGAACCGGTCCGAGGCTACATTTACCGTCCGCGA
>CAZWSE010000024.1:24841-27507 GCA_964636575.1 uncultured Sulfitobacter sp.
GATGGCAATCGCCGCCGCGTGTTCGACAGCTTGGACGCGCTTGTGGGCTATTCTGCTGCGATCCATGAGCAAAAATCGAGCAATCAGGTGTCCTTGTTTGGCGAGGCGGGTGATGATTTGCCCGAACCGCGTCTAAGCCCTGCGGGCGATTGGTTGCCTGCGGAACGTCTGGGTGAGGAATTCAAGGCCATCGGGTTTTATTTGTCTGGGCATCCTTTGGATGACTATGCAGCACCCTTGAAGCGCAAGGGGGTGCTGACGCTGGACGAGGTGCATGAAAAGGCAATGGGCGGGCCGATGGTGGCCAAGATGGCGGGCATTGTTGCGGGTCGTCAGGAACGCAAATCAGCCCGCGGCAACCGCTTTGCCTTTGCCCAATTGAGCGACACGACTGGTGCGTTTGAGATCACCATTTTCAGCGACACCCTTGAGACCGCCCGTGATCATCTTGAGACCGGATCGAAGGTTGTGGTCACTGTGGAAGCCACGATGGAGGGCGAGCAGTTGAAGCTGCTGGGTCGGTCTGTCGTTGGCATTGATACCGTTGTTGCCGATGCGGGCAGTATTGGGTTGAAGATTTTTGTCGATGATGCGGGTGCCATCGGGTCTGTTGCGACTGTTTTGGATGGTGCTGTGACGGCTGTCAAAAACGGTGGCCGCGGGCCTATTCAGTTCTGTCTGATGGGCGAGAGCCTGCCCGGCGAGGTTGAGGTGCAGCTTGAGAAAGAGTTCCCTGTGACGCCCCAAATCAAGGGCGCGATCAAGAGCCTCGACGGTGTTTTGGCGGTCGAAGAAATCTAGCTGCGACATCCCAACCGCACAAATGACTCGCTTAAGCGGTTGATTTTAGAGTAGTCTCCGCTTCGGTTAAGTGGGGATGCCTTATGCGAAGCGTCGTTGCCTTATGTTTTGTGCTTGCGGGCTGTGCCAATCCTTTGGCGCAGATGGACCGTTTGTCAGATGTGGATGTGGGGGCTGAAACCCTTGATGCGGTGGACACAACCGGCCCTGCCGATGTGCCAGCGGCAGAGGCTGCGCCGCGTGCTGGAGCGGGGCTTTTTGCGGAGTGGCTGACCCCGAAACCTGCCGCTGACGCAGTCCCCGAGATCGCCATTGGTACGAAAGTGCCCTACGGAGAGATTGCACGCGTTTGCGGCATGTCCAAGGCCGATTTGGGCAAACAGGTCGAGCGGACCGCTGGCTATAAAGTGTTTGACACCAAACCGAACACTACGGCCCCGCGCACGTTTTATGTGACCGGGTTTTCCGATGGCTGTGCCCGTCAGTTTACCGCCGCTTTGGTATTGGTTGGCACCCCGTCGCGCCATGAAGAATTGCGGTACGGCCAACCGAGCGATCTTTATCCTTATTCCGAGATTGACCGCGCTTATGAAAAAATCAAATCCCGTGTTTGCGGTGTTCCGCGCGGGCGTCCATGCGGGTCACGTATCCGCCAGATGGAGCGTGATACCGTGTTTTTAAGTACCTATGAGCGGTTTTCCAACAATGCCCGTTGGGCGGATATTTTGATCCATGATGGCGATGTGATTGCCAAGGATATCAAGTCTTGAGGTGATTGCGCGGGCCTGACCGGCCCGCATTTGATGCTGATGTCCGCGTCCCGCGCCCATGTGTGCCTCCGGCGGGGATGTTTCTTTGAACAAAGAAGTTAGTAATGTGGTGGCCGTTGGTCTGCCAGTGGCACTGATCCGCCTTGATCGTAGTCTCGTGTCGCTTCGCGTTGCATCAGCAGTTCGACCTGTCGCTTCAGCCTGTCGATGTCGTCGGCCTGTGTGGCCACGATATCCGAGAGGTCATCTACGGTGCGTGTGAGGTGGGCGATTTTTTCTTCGAGCTGTTCCATGTCGTGGCCTTTAGCATGGGGTTGGCCCCTTCGTCCACTTGCCCCGCTGCCCCCCATCCGCTAGACCCGCGCGCAACGCCAAAGTCCCTTTAGGATCGTGTTTATGTCCAAGCCCAAGAAGACCCCGCGCCCCAAGGCGGAGACCCCTAAGGGGTTTCGCGATTATTTCGGGTCCGAGGTCACCCAGCGCTCTGAGATGTTGTCCAAGATTGGTGCTGTTTATCATCGTTATGGCTTTGATGCGCTTGAGTCTGCGGCTGTTGAAACGGTTGAGGCCTTGGGCAAGTTTTTGCCCGATGTGGATCGCCCGAATGAAGGCGTTTTTGCCTGGGAAGAGGATGATCAGTGGCTGGCCTTGCGCTATGATCTGACTGCCCCTTTGGCCCGTGTTTATGCCCAGCACCGTAATGATTTGCCCACGCCTTACCGCCGTTATGCCATGGGCCCTGTCTGGCGCAATGAAAAGCCGGGGCCTGGTCGCTTTCGTCAGTTTTATCAGTGTGATGCGGATACGGTTGGCGCGCCTTCTGTCGCTGCGGATGCCGAGATTTGTGCGATGTTGTCGGACTGCTTGGAGGCCGTTGGTATCAAGCGTGGTGACTATGTGATCCGTGTGAATAATCGCAAGGTTTTGAACGGTGTGATGGAAGTCGCTGGTTTGGCGGGTGATGACAAGGGTGCCGAGCGTGGCATTGTGTTGCGTGCCATTGATAAGCTGGATCGATTGGGTGTTGACGGTGTTCGTGCGCTGCTGGGTAAGGGCCGCAAGGATGATAGTGGTGATTTTACCGAAGGTGCTGGG
>CAZWSE010000024.1:27607-37492 GCA_964636575.1 uncultured Sulfitobacter sp.
GGTCGTTATGATGATCTTGTGAAGCGGTTCACCGGTCAGGAGGTGCCTGCCACGGGTGTCTCTATTGGTGTCGATCGGTTGCTGGCTGCTTTGCAGGCCAAGGGGCGCATGCAGGCGGATCAGGCTGGACCTGTCGTGGTCACTGTCATGGATCGTGACCGGATGGCCGACTATCAGACCATGGTGGCTGAATTGCGCGCGGCGGGTATGCGCGCGGAAGTCTATCTTGGCAATCCCAAGAACTTTGGCAATCAGTTGAAGTATGCCGACAAGCGCGGCAGTCCTGTGGCTGTGATCGCGGGTGGCGATGAGTTTGACAGCGGCATGGTGCAGATCAAGGACCTGATCCTTGGGGCCAAGATTGCTGAAAGTGCGACGCTTGAGGAATGGAAAGACCTGCCGAGCCAGTATGAGGTGCCGCGGGAGGATCTGGTGGCGGCGGTGCGCAAGATTTTGGATGAGCAGGGCTGATGCCAACCCGTTCTGAAGTTCTGGCACTGGGCTTGAAGCTGCGCCGCTTGTTTGAAGCAGAGGGTGCCGCTGTCGTCGAGCCGCCTGTGTTGCAACCTGCGGAAACTTTGCTTGATCTCTATGGTGAGGATATTCGGGGGCGGGCTTATGTGACCTCGGACGCGCTGCGGGGCGAGCAGATGTTGCGCCCTGATTATACCGTGCCTGTGGTGCAGATGCATATGGAAGGTGGCGCCGAGCCTGCCCGTTACACCTATGCCGGAGAGGTTTTTCGTCGCCAGGAAGACGACCCTGACCGTGCCAATGAGTTTATCCAAGTGGGCTACGAGGTCTTTGACCGCTCTAACCCCGCTGCTGCGGATGCAGAAGTTTTTGCGCTGATTTCCAAGGCGGTTGAAGCGGTGCCGTTGAAAGCCTCGACCGGCGATATCGGGTTGCTGACGGCGGCTGTTTCGGGGCTGGACACAACCGATGCGCGCAAGGCCGCGTTGATGCGTCATATCTGGCGGCCCCGCCGGTTTCGCGCGCTACTTGATCGTTTTGCGGGGCGTGTGCCTGTGCCCGTGCATCGGCAGGTTCTGCTGGCGGAGCTTGAGCCTTTTGCGCATATGGACCCGATGATCGGGTTGCGATCCATGGATGAAATCAGCGACCGCATTTCGGCCTTGCACCAAGATGCCAAAGCGCCGCCGATCTCGGACGGGGAAGTTGAATTGTTGGATGCCTTGTTGGCGGTGCGTGAAACGGTGCCGTTTGCGCTGTCACGGCTGCGCGACCTGAGCGTTGATATGCCCGCCATTGCAGGTGCTGTGAAGCGGTTGTCTGAGCGCAGTGATGCGATGGCCAAGCGCGGCATTGATGTGGATGCGCTTGAGTTTGAGGCCAGCTTTGGCCGTCATTCGATGGAGTATTACGACGGGTTTGTCTTTGGCTTTGTCCATGAGGCCCGCCCTGATCTGCCCAGTGTCGCAAGCGGCGGTCGCTATGATGCGCTGACCCGTCAGTTGGGGCAGGGCGCTGAAATTCCGGCTGTTGGTGGCGTGCTGCGCCCCGGGTTGATGTTGGAACTGGGGGCCGTGGCATGACCATAAAGCTAGGCGTTCCGTCCAAGGGCCGACTGATGGAGAAGACCTTTGACTGGTTTTCCAAACGCGGCATCACCCTGTCGCGCAGTGGGTCGGACCGTGAATATGCGGGTGCTGTGGATGGCATCGACGGCGTGTCGCTGGTGCTTCTTTCTGCCGGTGAAATCCCGCGCGAGCTGGCGGCTGGTCGTTTGCATTTGGGGGTCACGGGCACGGATTTGATCCGCGAGAAACTGGCCCGTTGGGAACAACAGGTCGAAGAGCTTGAGCCGATGGGCTTTGGCCATGCGGACCTTTTGCTGGCTGTGCCCAAGGTCTGGATTGATGTCGATACTTTGGATGATCTCGATGCTGTGTCTGCGGCCTTTCGCGCGCGCCACGGGTTTCGGCTGCGCATTGCCACCAAGTACCACCGTCTTGTGCGCGAATTTCTGCGCGATGGGGGCGTGGCGGACTATGCGCTTGTGGACAGCCAAGGGGCGACCGAAGGCACCGTGATGAATGAGACCGCAGAAGCGATTGCCGATATCACATCGACGGGTGAGACTTTGCGGGCCAACCACTTGAAACCGCTGTCCGACGGGATGATTTTAGCCTCGCAGGCGACCTTGTTCAGATCGCGGGTTGCTGATGTCACCGACGCCGATCGCGCGGTGCTGGCTGAACTTGGCCGTCGGTTTACCTGAAAAACACCCTCTAAACCTTTGTGCCGCTGCGTCAATTTGGCCTGTCCGATGTTGCGGGCTGCGTTTCGCGCTGGCACAGTCTTTCCCGAGATGCTGACCGCTGATCTTGTCCGACCCAATGAGACAAGGATTGCGCAAGGCGATGGGAGGTCCGTTTCAGGATCATAGGTGACGAAAAAGGCGGCCACGGGTTTTTCGTGGGAGCCTTTGCTGTACCCTATGTGTGACGCGGCGCGAAGATAGGTGAATTGAATGCTCAAGATCGACGATCTGCATTTGTCCTTTGGCGGGATCAAGGCATTGCAGGGCATCAGCTTTGAAGCCAAACCCGGCGAGATCACGGGCGTGATCGGCCCCAATGGCGCGGGCAAGACCAGCCTGTTCAATGCAATTTCGGGCTTCTATTCCCCCGACAAAGGCCGCGTGTCTTATGACGGGCGTGACATTACCGATTTGTCGCCCGACAAGCGCGCTGAACTGGGTCTGGCCCGTACGTTTCAAAACATCGCTTTGTTTCGTGGCATGACCGTGTTGGACAACATCAAGCTGGGCGGTCACACCCGATTGAAAACCAACGTCTGGCAGGCCTTGCGCTACTTTGGGTCCGCCCAGAAAGAAGAGCTTGAGCTGCGCCGCGACATTGA
This sequence comes from uncultured Sulfitobacter sp., assembly GCA_964636575.1. GTDB lineage: Bacteria > Pseudomonadota > Alphaproteobacteria > Rhodobacterales > Rhodobacteraceae > CAZWSE01. The sequence goes on from CAZWSE010000024.1 coordinate 30,494, forward strand.
AGAGCGCGTGATTGATTTTCTGGAAATCGACCACATCCGCAAGTACCCGATCACCATGCTGCCTTACGGTTTGCAAAAGCGCGTCGAGCTTGGCCGTGCCTTGGCCATGCAGCCCAAGGTTCTGATGCTGGACGAACCTGTGGCCGGTATGAACCGCGAAGAGACCGCCGATATGGCCCGCTTTATTCTGGACGTGCAGGAACAGTTTGGCACCACCGTTTTGCTGGTCGAACATGACATGCACATGGTCATGGATATCTGCAGTCACATCGTTGTTTTGAACTTTGGCCAGCAGATCGCAAGCGGCACGCCTGAACAGGTTTCGGGCGATCCGGCTGTTATCGAAGCTTATCTAGGGGCCGCCGCATGATCCAGTTTGCCCAATACGCCATCAATGGTCTGATGATCGGCGCTGTTTATGCTTTGATCGCCGTTGGCATTGTGTCGGTTTATAAGGCCACCAAGGTCGTCAATTTCGCCCATGGCTATCTGATCATGTTCGGTGCCTATTTCTACTACACCTTCGCCGTCATTATCCCCGCCCAGGAATGGGCGCCGATGTGGCTGGCCAGTTGGCAGCCAGAGTGGTTGCTTGCCAAGCGCGAAGGCTTGGGCATGTTTTCCCTGATGGGCGCAGTCCTCGATTGGGTCAGCAACGTGCCGCGCATCATATTCGGGCTGATCGGCGCATTGTTCTGCAACGCCCTTGTTGGCTTGCTGATTGAGCGGACCCTGATGCGCCCGCTGATGGGACAGTCTATTTTTGCGATGATAATGGTCACTGTGGGGCTGATTTCGATCCTGTCTGGTCTGGCCTCGCTGATCTGGACGGCGGATGCGGGCTTTGTGCCGGCGCTGGCCCCGTCGACGGCGGTGCGCGTGCCTTTGGGCGACGGGATGCTGTTTATTCAGATCGCGGACCTAGCGAACATGGTGCTGGCCTTGCTGCTGTTTGGCGCAATCGTTGCGATGGTGCGCTACACCAAGGGCGGGGTCGCTATTCGCGCCACTGCCGAAGACCAATCCACCGCCTATTCGATGGGTATTTCGGTGCCCAAGATTTTCAGCCGCGCTTGGGTGCTGGCCTCGACTACGGGTGCGATTGCAGGTGCTATTCTGGCGGCCCGTAACGGGATTTCACCGACGCTGGGTTTGTTCGGATTCAGCGTTCTGGCGATTGTGTTGATGGGCGGTCTCGACAGCTATCTGGGCGTCTTTATCGCGGCGATGACTGTGGGTGTGCTTGAGGCATTGACCCAATGGAAGGGCGGCGGTGATTGGGCTGAGATCGTGCCTTATGTCGCCGTGCTGATCGTTATCATCATTCGCCCGCATGGATTGCTTGGCAGTAAAGAGGTTGAACGGATATGATCAACGCCAACCTGTCTGCCACCTACGCCAAGGACGAGCGTGTTCTCAACAACAGCCGCAAACAGTTGTTTGTTTACGGCATGGTTGTCGCCCTTGGGCTGTTCACGTTCTTTGCCAATGAGTATTCGATCCTGATTGCGTCCAAGATGGCGATTTTGCTGATCGCTGTGGTCGGGATCAATATCCTGACGGGCTATACTGGCCTTGTGTCGCTGGGCCATGGGGCCTTTGTCGCAATCGGTGCCTACGCCGTGGTGATTTTCCACAACCTCTTTGCAGGCGTCATACCCGAAGGGCTGATGTTCTTTTTTGCAGTGCCTTTTGCGATTGCCGTGTCAGCGCTGATCGGGATTGTGGTGGGTCTGCCCTCGCTGCGGGTGAAGGGGCTTTATCTGGCTGTCGCCACCCTGTCCGCCAGTTTCATCGTTAAGTTCTTGATCGAGCAAGACCAGTTCGCGGCCTGGACCGGCGGTATTTCGGGCATCAACACGCCCACGGTCAATTTGCTGGGCTGGGAGCTGGACACAAAGCGCGAGATGTTCGGGCTGATCGCGCTGTTCGCATTCATAACCATTTTGATGGCGCAGAACCTGATCCGCACGCGTGTCGGTCGTGCCTTTATCGCCATTCGGGACCGTGATTATTCGGCTGAAATTTTGGGCATTTCCTTGCTGCGCTACAAGCTGACCAGTTTTGCGCTGTCGGCGGCCTACTGCGGGTTGTCTGGTGCGATGGTCGCTTACTTCTTTGCGCGCATCCTGCCAGAGCAATTCGGGCTGGACCTGTCGCTTGAACTGGTCGCGGCCCTTATCATCGGGGGGATGGGGCGCACGATGGGGCCCGTCTTTGGCGTTATCATCATCATTCTGGTGCCGGAGCTTATCAAGATCCTGACCGGATATGTCACGGGCGGGTCGCTGACGACCCAGCAATACACCGCCCCCATTCAAGAAATCGTCTTTGGTCTGTTGCTTGTTGTGTTCTTGCTGAAAGAACCTTTGGGCATCAACCAGATCACAGACAGACTGTTACGCGCTGCAAACCGTTGGCCGTTTGCACGGGGATAACCACTCAACAAAAAACCAAGGCCACCACTTAGGGAGACCACTATGACACTTAACAGACGTACATTCCTTGCCACGGGCGCTGCTGCAACAGCCGCCGTAGGCACACCGATGATCCTGAAAGCCCAACCGGCTGAATATGTGCTGGGCGCGTCCCTGCCGCTGACCGGTCCTTTCGCAACGGCGGGCCAGCTTGTGGCACCCGCATTCGCGATGGCGCAAAAGATGTTCAACGACGAAGGCGGGATCGCGGGCACGCCGATCCGCTTTGTGACCGAGGATTCAGGCTATGTGCCTGCCACGTCGCTTGCCAACTACCAGCGCGTTCTGGCCACCGAAGGCAAGGCCCTGATCGGCTACTTTGGCGACAGCACAGGCTTTATGAAGCTGGTCGCACCCGAGCTGAAAGGCGACAACGCGCGCCTGATGGGGTCCACATCCTTCGCATCCGAATTGGCGAACCCTGCCGAGAACCCGTACCAGTACATGTCCGGCCCGACCTATGAAGACCAGTTCGACATTCTGTTGCAAAACATTGCAGCCGAGGGCGGCACCACCGTGGCCTTCATCTATTCCAACACCGAATTCGGCCGTGACCCGATTGAAGCGGGCAAGAAGAAAGCCGAAGAGCTGGGCATCAAGGTTGTGCTTGAAGAAGCCACCAAGGCCCAAGGCGCTGACATCCCGACCCACATCACCAAGCTGGCGCAATCCGGTGCGGAATACTGTATCTTGCACGGCTATGTGACCGGCGTTTGGCCGCAGTTGATTGGCGGCGCGCGCCAATTCGGGCTGCCTGTCAAATTCAAAGGCACCTTCTGGGGCATGGAAAAGCTGATCGCGGACCGGATCACCAAAGAGGCCGGCCCGTTCTTGCAAGGCTACCAAGGTGTGATGCCATACCGCTATTTCTGGGACCGCGAAGGTGCGCCTCGCTACCAGAAATACGCCGAACTCGCCAAGGCAATGTTCGCAGGCACGCCGCTTGAGAACTACATGTCCACATGGACCTTGCAGGCGATGTGCGGGTTGGAGCTGGCGATGAAAGCCTACCGTGACACGGCTGAGAAAGGTCTTGAGCTGACACCGGACAACACGGCTGAATCCCTGTCTGCGATTTCCGATTGGGACAGCGGCGGCTTCTTCGGTGGCCCTGTGTCGATGGTCAACAACAAGATCGGTACCGGTCGGGTTTACGAATACTCGGCTGAAACCAATCTGTTCTCGCCTGTGTCTGACTGGCTGAACACATAAACTGACTTGGCCGTTCCCTGCACGATGGGGGCGGCCACCCATACCCTGAGGCGCATATGCTGACGATTGAAAACATCGAAGTCACCTATCACCACACGGTACAGGCCCTGCGCGGTCTGTCCCTTGAGGTGCCTGATGGAAAGATCGTCACGCTGCTTGGCACCAACGGGGCGGGTAAGACCACCACCCTGAAGGCCGCAAGCAACCTGTTGGGTCTTGAGAACGGTGAAATCGGTGAAGGCCGGATCAGCTTTAAGGGCAAGTCAGTGATGACCATTGCCCCTGACAAGCTGGTGCAACAAGGGCTGTTCCATGTCCGCGAAGGGCGGCGGATATTCTCTGAAATGACGGTTGAGGACAATTTAATCGCGGCGAGCTATGCGCTGGACAGCCGCAACGCCAAGCCCGATTACGACAAGGTCTATTCGTTCTTTCCGCGCCTCAAAGAACGGTCAAAACAGATCGCGGGCTACCTGTCTGGTGGAGAGCAGCAAATGCTGGCCTTTGGCCGTGCAATGATCGCCCGCCCCGAATTGATCTTGATGGATGAGCCAAGCCTTGGTCTGGCCCCGAAAGTGGTTGAGGAAATCTTTGGCACCATTCGTCGCCTCAACGCAGAAGACAATGTGTCGATCCTGCTGGTCGAACAAAACGCAGGCGTCGCCTTTTCGGTGGCGGATTATGGATACATCATGGAAAGCGGCCAGATCGTTATGGAAGGCGATGTGGAAACCCTGCGCAATGATAAAGATATCCAGTCGTTCTATCTCGGCATGTCCGAGGACGGGTCCGAAGACCGCCAGTCTTTCCGTGATGTGAAACACTACAAACGCCGCAAACGGTGGCTCAGCTAAAGGACCGCCCCAATGCCCTATGACGTTTCAAACCCCGATGCCGATTTCAAAACCACGATCCAGATGGTGGCGGACCACGCCGATATGCGCGGGACCACGGTTGCGATGCGCCAGAAGCGTTTCGGTATTTGGAATGAGCTGACATGGGCAGACATCAACGAGATCATGAACGCCACCGCCGCGGGGCTGGTCGCTGTCGGGATGGAGCAAGGCGATCACGTCGGCATCCTGTCTGAAAACCGCAGTGAATGGGTGCAGGCCCAGTTCGGGATCAATGCTGCTGGCGGTGTTGTGGTCGGCATGTATCCCACGTCGCCCGCCCCAGAAGTCGACCATTTGATCAACGCCTCTGACACGTCGATATTGTTTATCGAAGATCAGGAACAGCTTGATAAAATGATCGATCTGCGCGGCAAAATCCCCAAAGTGCGCCAGTTGATCGTGTTCAACCCCAAAGGCTGCCAAGGCGTCGATGAGCTTGGGTTGATCAGCTATGACGAACTGTTGGAAAAGGGGCGGCTTTTGCTGAATTCGGCGCTGGGGGACGACATCATGGCGCGTCGCGCGGGCATCCAAGCGCAAGATACGGCGATGATGGTCTTCACCTCGGGCTCTACCGGATTGCCCAAAGCGGCCGAGATTTCCTATCACAACCTGCATGCAGGCGGCAAAATCGCGCAGCAGGTTTTCGCGGACTACCCCGCAGGCACAGACGTTCTGTCATACCTGCCGCTGTGCCATATCGCCGAGCAGGCCGTGACGGTGATGAACGGGCTTAGCCGGGGGTTCGTGATGAACTTCGGGGAAAGCCTGCGGACAATCACGCTCGATCTGCGCGAAGTGGCGCCGCAGATCTTCTTCGGGGTGCCGCGGATCTGGGAAAAGATGCAAGCAGGGGTAATGGTACAAGCGCAAACCTCTGGCCGCTTGCGCAAGGGCTTGGCGATGCTGGCCCTGAAAGGTGCGATGGAACGTGGCAAACGCAGACGCGACAGCTGGTCGGCCAAAGACAGGCTGGCAAATGGCGTGATGGACTGGCTGGCCTATCGGCATATCCGGTCCTATCTGGGGCTGGGGCGGACAACATTCGCGATCTCTGCGGCGGCACCTATCTCGGGCGACCTGCTGGCCTTCATGCGCGGGATCGGGGTGAATATCCGCGAAGCCTGGGGGATGTCGGAAACCTCCGGCACTGGGTCGATCCAAGCGGCTTGGGGCAACTCGGACGGGCGGATCGGCAAACTGGTCGGGGATCTGGAACACAAGATCGCAGAAGATGGCGAGTTGCTGGTCAAAGGCAGCACCATCTTCAAAGGGTACTACAAGAACGAAAAAGCGACAGCGGAAACAGTGGTCGACGGATGGCTGCACACAGGCGATGTGGCAGAGGTCCACACAGACGGGTCGCTGAGCCTTGTGGACCGCAAGAAAGACATCATGATCAACGCAGCCGGCAAAAACCTGTCACCGGCGCTGATCGAAAACGTGATCAAGGCCAGCCCCTTCATCAAAGAGGCCATCGTGGTAGCAGACAAGCGGCCCTATGCGGCAGCACTCATCCAGATCGATATGGACACGGTGCGGCTTTGGGCAGAAGGACAGGGGATCGCCTACACGACCTTCCGGTCCTTGGCAGAAAACCCACAAGTCAAATCCTTGATCGACACAGAAGTCGAAAAGCAAAACCAAAATCTGGCACGGGTGGAACAGATCAAAAAGATCTACCTGCTGCCCAAAGAGCTCGATCATGACGACGGGGAAGTCACGGCCACAATGAAAGTACGACGGAACAAAGTGTTCGAATTCTACGAGACAGAAATCGAAAGCCTGTTCTAAGCCAGCTTCTTTTTGGGAAAAATACCTCGGGGGAGGCCCGCAAGGGCAGGGGGCAGCGCCCCCTTAAAGTATGTCATGCGCCGCTAGGCGCGCCTTATGACTTATAACACACCAATCTCGGCCAAAGCGACGTTCAATTCAGGCGGCAAGGCGTCATCCTCTGCACGGCTTTCGCGCATGTCAGGCGGGGCATCCGCAGGGGTCAGGTACCGCCAGCCCTGAAAAGGGCGCTTCAGGGCATTCTGGGTACGAATGATCTCGGGGCGCAGCACAATGGCGCAGCGTCTGATCCCGTCTGATCCGATGTATTCATCCAGGCGATCAATACGTTGACGACATTGAATAACGCCCTTGATGACCCAGTAAATGGACCCGCCCTGCAAAATTTCGGCCTCACGTTTGGGCCACATACGGGTGACGTGACGGGGCAGACCGTCGGGGGCTTGAGCGCGTTTGGTGGCCTGCCAATCGGCAAGATCTTCGATGCCTTCTGTGCCCACAGACAGTTTGATCAGATTTACATGCTTATCCACAGATTCGTCCCCACGCTACGCTCTATATGGTAGTGCCAAAGTGCTACACTGCAACCTATTGTGGGCAGTTGACTGATTTCAGTGGAA
>CAZWSE010000025.1:0-3930 GCA_964636575.1 uncultured Sulfitobacter sp.
TACAAAGCCTGCCGCGCCTCTTTGCTGGCGCGCTCAAACCAATGCACCAACCAAAAACCGCGCACGGTGATGTCGTTGAAAATAAGCCCCCCCGCCTGCATCGAAATCGGCTCAAGCGACATGGCACCATAGTTCACAAGCGTGCCGCCTTTTTCCAGCGTATCGCCCAAACGGCCAAAGGTTTCACCGGCAACAGCATCTACGGCCAGCTTCATCTTGGCACCCGTCGCTTGGCGCACACGTTTGGCCAAATCAGGACCATCAACAAGCACGCATTCAGCGCCCAAAGCCTCAAGCCCCGCTACAGCGCTTTCGCGGCGCACGACCGAAACCACATTGATCCCCCGCGCCTTGGCAAGTTGGACCAAATAGCCACCGACAGCGGAATTCGCAGCCGATTGAATGACCCAATCGCCTTCCTTCAAATCGACATACTCAGACAGCAGCAAAGACGCCGTGGGCGGGTTCACCACAAGCATCGACAGCTGATCCAGATCACCCTCAGGCACAGGAACAAGCTGGCGCATATCAGCGACGACCTCGGTCACCCAAGTGCCCGCCCCCGCAGGCAACAGCACAAGCTGGCCAACGGGCAAGCCCTCACCACTGGTTTCGACGACGCGGCCCAAACCTTCGTTGCCCGCAATGGCAGGCAAAGGCGGCCGGACCCCATAGTTGCCCGCAATCTGGATCAAATCAGACGGGTTAATGGGCGCACGCAGTACCTCAACACGGGCCTGTCCAGCCGTCAAAGGCTCGGACGGCAGGTCAACCACCTTCAGAACCTTCGTTGGATCGCCAAAATCTTCATAAATTACGCGCTGCATGATCGTCTCCCATAAGTTGGACGCACCTTGGCGCGGGGCACTTGGCGGAAACAAGCGAAACGCGGCGTCAGGGGGGTTAGGACGTCACGATTGGCAGACGAAAAAAGACCGGACCCGAAGGCCCGGCCAGTTCAACAGGGAGGTACATATCAGTCCCCGGATATGCACGGGTTTCACGTAACTGGTTAGTCATGTTCGGCAGTACCAGCATTGACCTAGATCAAGCTTAGGAAAGAACATGACAACGCGTTACGCCATCAAACGATACCCACCAGATTCGGTCACAAGAAGGCGCGCATTGGACGGATCTGGTTCTATTTTCTGACGAAGACGGTAAATATGTGTCTCAAGCGTGTGGGTGGTGACGCCTGCATTGTATCCCCAGACCTCATGCAACAGCACATCGCGGGCAACAACGCCATCGGTCGAGCGGTACAAGAACTTGAGGATATTGGTCTCTTTCTCGGTCAGACGGATCTTCTTGTCGTCCTCGGTGATCAACATCTTCATGGCAGGCTTGAAGGTATAGGGCCCAAGGGTAAACACAGCGTCCTCGGACTGCTCATGCTGACGCAACTGGGCGCGGATACGGGCCAACAGGACAGGAAACTTGAACGGCTTGGTGACATAGTCGTTGGCACCGGCATCAAGACCCAAAATGGTATCACTATCACTGTCGTGGCCCGTCAGCATCAAAATAGGGCTTTTGACACCCTGTTTGCGCATCAAACGGCACAACTCGCGGCCATCGGTATCGGGCAGGCCAACGTCCAGAATGACCAAGTCGTACAAAGCCTCCTTAATGCGAAGCATCGCCTGCTGACCGCTATCCGCTTCAAAAACATCGAAATCTTCGGTCAGAACCATCTGTTCAGACAGCGCCTCGCGCAGATCGTCGTCATCATCGACCAAAAGGATTTTCTTCAGCTGTGCCATTGGGGCGTCTCCTATCCGTTGACCTTAACATGTGGGCCAGATCGGATTGAGACAAGCATTTCGCCGTTCTCTCACAGGCTCGTGTCTGTCCGTTGGGAAATGTTTCAATTTCGGACAAAACACACTAAGTCTGGGGTGTATTCTGTAACAGAAAGCACGCAATGCGACTGGCACCTGACACAATTGAAACGCTCGCACGGGCACGGGCAGACCTCCGAATGGGGGTTCCAGTGGTCATTTCAGGCGATCAAGGCGCGGTTGTTCTGGCAGCGGAAACGCTGAACGCGGACCGTTTGGCGGCACTACACGCGCTCGGCGGGCAGCCCTCTTTGGCAATCACAGCGCGGCGGGCCGAAACCCTCAAAGCGCGGGCCTACGACGGCGACATCGCGCGGATCATCCTGCCCAGCGACGCGACACTCGGCTGGATATTGGGCATCACAGACCCCGCAGATGACTTGAACACACCCATGAAAGGGCCACTGCAATCCATGCGGGACGGCAGTGCAGACGTGCACAGGTTCGCAGTCGGGCTGGCCAAAGCAGCACGGCTTTTGCCCGCTGTGGTGGTTCTGCCCCTAAAAGACGCAGGACAATTTGCGCTATCAAACGCACTGACGCAGCTCGATTTAGCCGAAGCCAGCAAGGTCATGGACGATGCAAGCCCGCTCCATCCCGTCATCAGCGCAAGGCTACCGCTGGAACTGGCAGAACAGTCACGACTGCACGTTTTCCGACCGGAAGACGGCGGGGAAGAACACTACGCCATCGAAATAGGGCGACCCGACCGGGAAAAACCGGTTTTGGCGCGGGTGCATTCGGCCTGCTTCACGGGCGACCTTCTGGGCAGCCTCAAATGCGACTGCGGACCACAACTGCGGGCCGCCTTGGCACAGATGGGAACAGAAGGGGCAGGCGTACTGGTCTACCTCAACCAAGAAGGACGCGGGATCGGGCTGGCCAACAAAATGCGGGCCTATTCCCTGCAAGACCAAGGGTTCGACACGGTTGAAGCCAACCACAGGCTCGGGTTTGAAGACGACGAACGGGATTTCCGACTTGGATCCAGCATATTGAAAACAATGGGCTTTTCAGGGGTCAGGTTACTCACAAACAACCCCGCAAAGATCGACATGATGAACCGCAGCGGGGTTCAGGTGGCCGAACGGGTGCCGCTTAAAGAAGGGCACAATCACCACAACAAAGACTATCTGGCGACTAAGGCTGCCAAATCGGGACATCTACTATAAAGAAGGAACCACCATGCAAGGCAAATGTTACTGCGGCGAATTGCACTTCGAAGTTACGCAAGACCCGACGTTGAAAATACAATGTCATTGCCGTGAATGTCAGTATTTCACAGGCGGCGCACCGAACTTTGCGATGGGTGTGCCTGCGGCGTCTTACACATACACCAAAGGTACGCCAAAAACCTTCGCACGGACCGATCTGGAAAACCCGCGCACGCGTGAATTCTGCGCAAACTGCGGAACACACATGACGACACTTGTGCCAGAACGGCAGATGGTCATCGTGAAAGTCGGCACATTGGACGATCCGGCAAAGGACTACGGCGATTCCAGCTTTGCGATGTTCATGAAAGACAGCCAACCCTTCCATGTGGTGGCAGACGGCAAACCCTGCTTTGACGTGCGCCCGCCACCGCCCGCAAAATGAAGCCGCTCGACATGGTTTTGACGCCCATGGGCCTGCGGTTCAAAGGCATCACCTACCCCTGCACCATCGGATCAGGCGGGTTAACGAACCGCAAAGCTGAGGGCGATGGGGCCACACCCATTGGCACACACCGCATCGTAGGTATGCTTTACAGGCCCGACCGCATGGCGCGCCCTGCCAATTGGGCCAAGCCTATCGGGCCGAACGATCTGTGGTCAGACGATGTAAAAGACCTTGATTACAACATGTTAGTCCAAGCGCCCCATGCCTTCAGCCATGAAACCTTGCGCCGCGCTGACCCTATGTATGACCTGATCTTGCTGACAGATTGGAACTGGCCCTACGCGGTCAAAGGGCGCGGATCGGCCATCTTCATCCACCAATGGCGCGGACGCGGACGGCCCACAGCAGGCTGCATCGGGCTGCGCCGCGACCATCTACGATCCATCGCACCCCAGATTGATTTCAGCACAAGATTGGTTGTGCCGGA
>CAZWSE010000025.1:4030-19848 GCA_964636575.1 uncultured Sulfitobacter sp.
TGCCAACAACCTTCGATCCGGCCCGCGCCGTCGCTGTCCATTCATAGGTATGCACACCATCCGGCGGGCACGGGCTTTTGTACTTAAACGCGCCCATGGGCACAGTGCCACTGCCCGTAATCTTTAGCTTTTTGCCACCGTGGTTGTAGCTCGGGACGTTCAAATCAACCAGTTTGAACTGAATGGTCGTCGTTCCGGCAGGCACACCGGACAGTTTGAACGCAGGGCTGGGCACACGGTTCGGATTGCCACTGGTACAGCTTGGAATATTGCCCCAATTGAACGACATCTTGAACTCGGCGGCGGCGGATGTGGCCATCATCGCAACGGAAACAGCCAGAACTGGAATGAACTTCATCGAAAATACCTTTCTGCTAAAGCCTCAGCATAGCAGAAAACGGGCGTTATGGCGAAACTGGAACGCGATCCCCGAAAATGGCGGACCCAACGCGCACATGGGTCGCCCCCATCGCAATCGCATCCTCAAAATCACTGCTCATGCCCATAGACAGGCCAGTCAACCCGTTGCGGGCAGCCATATCAGCAAGCATTTTGAAATGGGTCTTGGGGTCATCTTCCACAGGTGGGATGCACATCAACCCCTTCACAGGCAGATCAAGTGCTGCGCAATCAGCGATAAACCCATCCGCATCTTTGGGCAGGACACCAGCCTTTTGCGGCTCAGATCCGGTGTTGATCTGGATGAAAAGATCAGGGCAATGGCCCATTTCCTGCGCCAGTCGCGCAAAGGTCTTGGCCAGTTTGGGGCGGTCAAGCGTATGAATTGATTGGAAAAGCTCCATCGCCTGACGGGCTTTGTTGGTTTGCAAAGGGCCAATCAAATGCAGATCGAGGGGCCCGTCAAACTGAGCGCGAAAGTCAGGCCATTTGCCAGCCGCTTCCTGCACACGGTTCTCGCCAAAGCATCGGTGACCTTCATCCAGAACGGCCGCAACACGGGCATTGGGCTGCACCTTGGATACGGCAATCAAGTGGGTTGATCCGGCAGCGCGGCCCGCTTTGGTTTCAGCGGCGGCGATACGGGTCAAAATGTCGGACAAGGGCACGGGCGCGAAATCTCCAATGGGTTGGCCCCACAAGATAATAGGCACGGGCAAAAGAAAAGGGGCAGACCGTTAGGCCTGCCCCAAATCTCAAAGATATTCAGATCAACTTAGAAGTTGAAGCGAACACCGAAGTCAGCTTGGATACGGTCGGAATCGGCCGCACCGCTTGTACCACCGCGTGACACGATACCACCGCGCAGCGATGTACCGCCGCCCATGTCGTGGTTGAAGTCAACACCGTAGGACGCGCTCTCGAAGTAGTCCGCGTCAGCAACGTAAACTTCTACGTTTGTCGCTGCGCCAACGTCGAAACGTGCTGCAACAACCCAGTGGTCACCACCAAGTGTACCAACACCGGTGTCGTCACCGTTGCTTGCGTAAGCAATCGACACGTCAGCAATACCAACGGAACCGCCGGCCGATACGACCCACTCGGTGTCGAGAGGGTTGTCGGAATCTTGAACACCCAAAGCAACTGTCCAGCCAGAGAACGTGTATGCAGCGTGTGCGGCAATACGGTCGTCTGTTTCAGAAGCAGAAACGTGTACAGAGAAGTCGCCGGAGGAGTACATGACTTCAACACCGTTGTCGCCAGCGTTACCCAGACCACCGGACGAGTACGCGTCGCCACGGAAGTTGTAGGCTGTGTAGTCATAGCCCAAACCGGTCAGACCTATGTCGATTGGGTACATGCCAGGCATGAATTCCAATGCGCCGAAGATGTTACCAACACCTACTTCAAGACCGTTTGCACGGGCGAAGAGACGGGCACCGTTGAACTGTGGGCGTTGGCCAACAGCTGCGTCACGCTCTTCACCTTCAAGGCGAACGCGGCCACCGAATTCAACGCCAGCGTCGGATTCAGCAGTTGCATCGATCTGGATGCGGAAACGGCTTGTCAGATCAGTAGAAGAATCGGCTGCGCCAACACCTTCACTGTAAAGCACACCAAAGCGGGCCCAGCCGCCAAATGTTACGTCAGCTGCAGCAACGCCGGCTGTGGCGATCAGAGCTGTCGTAGCGAAGAGAACCTTTTTCATAATCTTTTCCCTCGGTTTTCAAAATCAGCCCAAACCAGAGAATCTAGTGAGGGTATGAATGGTGTTTCGCTCTTTCTGACCTCAGTTGCAAAGGTTTCTGGCAGGCCACATCCCCAAGGACATAAAAATGATGCACCAATGCCACACTGGAAAAACCCACATTTTGGGGCAAACCCAGCCTACGTACATATACAAGGCCCTTGCCCCCCCGATTCCGCTTGGGTAGGACGGTGCAAGGACATTTGACGGGATGCACAGCATGACACACCGCACAACAGTAAAGACAGGCCTGCTTCTGACGCTTATTCTCGGCGTAAGCGCCTGTAACAGTCTGCGGAACACGCCGCCACCAAACGAAGGTGTCGGGTCTGAATTCTCAAACAGCCCCAGCGTCATAAACTCCCAACGGACAACAATCTGGGACGCATTCCGCCCGTCAAAGACCGAACAAACGGTCAATGTGAACAAATACATCTGGAACGCATCGCTTGAGGTTTTGAACTTCCTGCCGGTGCAAACGGTGGATCCGTTCACAGGGACAATCGTAACAGGATACGGCACACCTCCAGGCGGCGGTCGGGCGTATCGCGCCACGATCTTGGTAGATGATCCGGCACTGGATGCACGGTCCTTGAAACTGTCTTTGCAAAACCGGAACGGACGCAGCGCCAACACCGCCACAGTGCGGGCCGTTGAAGACGCCATCCTGACACGGGCGCGCCAGCTACGGATCGCGGACAACAGGCTCTAGCACCGCACCCTTATTCACAGTAAGACCAGCGCCGGAGCCCCAAAGGGTTTCGGCGTTTTCGTTAAAAGGACACCATCATGCAGCGTTACTCAGCCGCAGACATTGAAAGCAAATGGCAAGAGGCTTGGGCCAAATCCGGCCTGTTCAAAGCCAATCGCAGCGCCGATAAACCCAAGTATTACGTGCTGGAAATGTTCCCCTATCCGTCTGGGCGCATCCACATGGGCCACGTGCGCAACTATACAATGGGCGACGTGATCGCGCGGTATAAGATGACAACGGGGCACAACGTATTGCACCCGATGGGCTGGGATGCCTTTGGTCTGGCGGCCGAAAACGCAGCGATGGAACGCAAAATCCACCCCGGCGAATGGACCTACCAAAACATCGCAGACATGAAGGCACAGATGATGCCGCTCGGGTTTTCGCTCGACTGGACCCGCGAATTTGCCACCTGTGACCCCGAATACTACGGCCAACAGCAGGCACTTTTCCTCGATATGATGGAAAAAGGGCTGGTCTACCGCAAGAACGCGGTGGTGAACTGGGATCCGGTCGATATGACCGTTCTCGCCAACGAACAGGTTGAGGCTGGGCGCGGCTGGCGCTCGGGCGCGCTGGTTGAGCGGCGTGAACTCACCCAATGGTTCTTCAAAATCAGCGATTTCTCCGATGAATTGCTGACAGCCCTTGATGGCTTGGACAACTGGCCTGCCAAAGTGAAGCTGATGCAAGCCAACTGGATCGGCAAATCCCGCGGCCTTCAGTTCAGCTTTGACACAGTGGGTGCGCCAGATGGATTCGACCAGATCGAAGTCTACACAACCCGCCCCGACACGCTCATGGGCGCGTCGTTTGTGGGTATCTCGGCAGACCACCCGCTGGCCAAGACTTTGGAAGCGAAAGACAATGCGGTTGCGGACTTCTGCGCTGAATGTCGCAAGGGCGGCACCACAGAAGAAGCCATTGAAACCGGCGAAAAGCTGGGCCTTGATACGGGGTTAACCGTCAAACACCCCTTTGATGACAGCAAAACATTGCCCGTCTACATCGCCAACTTCATTTTGATGGATTACGGCACAGGGGCCATTTTTGGTTGCCCCGCCCATGACCCGCGCGATCTGGAATTTGCCCGCAAGTATGATCTGGATGTCATCAGCACCTATGTCCCGCTCAAAGGCGATCACACATTGCCCGAAGACGGGGGCGAGGCTTACGTGCCGCCAAAACCCGATGTCGTGCGCTATACAAAAGGCTTCGCAGGGAACGCCGAACAAACAGGTCTTGAAGGCATCGACACAGCCATCGCGGAATGCGAATCCAAAGGCCTAGGCCAAGGCGTCACCAAGTTCCGCCTGCGCGATTGGGGCCTTTCCCGTCAACGCTATTGGGGCTGCCCGATCCCTGTTGTTCATTGCGATGACTGCGGCGTTGTGGGCGAAAAGAAAGAAAACCTGCCCGTCAAACTGCCAGACGATGTGACCTTTGAAAAACCCGGCAACCCGCTTGATCGGCACGAGGCCTGGCTCGCCACGCCCTGCCCCAAATGCAGCAAACCCGCCAAGCGCGAAACCGACACGATGGACACGTTTGTCGATTCCAGCTGGTATTTCGCCCGTTTCACAGCACCTGACGCCGCGACGCCCACCAATATGGACGATGCAAGCTACTGGATGAACGTCGATCAATACATCGGCGGGGTCGAGCACGCGATTTTGCACTTGCTCTATTCGCGCTTCTTCGCACGCGCCATGAACATCACAGGCCATTTGCCTAAATCCGCGATTGAGCCTTTCAACGCGCTCTTTACGCAAGGCATGGTGACACACGCGATCTACAAATCAGACCGCCAAGACGGACGCGCGCAATTCCATTACCCCGAAGAGGTCGAAATCAAGGATGGCAAAGCCTTCTTGGCCGAGGACGGAAAAGCACTGGAAACGATCCCTTCCGCCAAAATGTCCAAATCCAAGAACAACGTGGTCGACCCTGATAGGATCATCGCGGAATACGGCGCCGATACAGCCCGTTGGTTCATGCTCTCTGACAGCCCGCCCGAACGCGACGTGGAATGGACAGCCGCAGGGGCCGAGGCCACGTTCAAACACCTCGCCCGCGTCTGGCGGATCGCCTCTGACATCCACCGCGTCGGCGAAACACCCGCCAATGCAGCGCAAGACGACGCCCTGCTGCGCGAAATGCACAAAACCGTGCGCGACGTGACGCTCGGCATCGAATCCTTCGGCTTCAACGCCTCCATCGCGCGGCTTTACGGGTTCACCAACACGCTGGCCAAGTCCGACGCTGGGTTTGCAGCCAAGGTAGAGGCCGCCAAAACACTCGCCCAAATCATGGCCCCCATGACGCCGCACCTGTCCGAAGAAATCTGGGCACTTTTGGGCGGCGAAGGCTTGGTGTCAGCGGCAGCGTGGCCGATCCCTGACGATGCGATGCTGGTCGACGACCAAATCACCCTGCCCATTCAGGTCAACGGCAAAAGACGAGCGGAAATCACCGTTCCCGCCGACATGGACAAGGCAGAGGTTGAAAAACTGGCCCTCGCCAGCGATGCTGTCATCAGGGCGCTCGACGGAGCAGCACCCAAGAAAGTCATCGTTGTACCAGGGCGGATTGTGAATGTGGTCGTTTAAGCGCAGACAGGTTTTAGCACTCCCGCTGGCGCTGGCAGCCTGCGGGTTTGAACCGGTCTACGGACCGGGATCAGCAGCATCGACACTGGAAAACCGGCTGCTGACGTCAGAGCCACGGACACGGGACGCATACCTGCTGAACCAACGGATCGAAGAACGGTTCGGACGGGCAACAGACCCCGCCTACAGGCTCAGCGTGATCCTAGACGTCACCGAAGACGGGCTGGCGATCAACACAGACGGGGATATCGAGCGCTACAACGTCATCGGCAAAGCCAAATTCAGACTGCAAGACATGGCAACAGACGCAGAGATTATCTCGGGCGAGGCCAGCAACTTCACAGGCTACTCAGCGACCGGATCAACAGTGACAACGCTGGCAGCTCAACGGGACGCGCGCAAACGGTTGATGACCATTCTGGCCGATCAAATCACGATCCGGCTACAAGCGCTGCCCGACCTGAAATGAAACTGTCACCGCGAGACGCAAACGCATACTTCAACAAACCGGACGACAGCAAAACAGGGGTGCTGATCTACGGGGGCGACGCGATGCGGGTGGCGCTGAAACGGCAGCAACTGATTGCAAACCTGATCGGGCCAAAAGGCGACGAGGAAATGCGGCTGACGCGCATTCCAGCAGCAGACCTGCGCAAAGACGGGGCGATGCTGATGGACGCGATCAAAGCGGTCGGGTTCTTTCCGGGGGCACGGGTGGCCTTCGTGGAAGACGCGAACGACACGGTGACACCGGCGATCACGGAAGCGGTGGAAAGTTGGCAACCGGGGGACGCGCAAATCGTGATCACAGGCGGGGCGCTGAAGCCAACGTCCAAACTGCGCAAACTGTTTGAAGGGCACGGGTCCGCCTATGCAGCCGCCATCTATGACGAACCCATGGGGCGGGACGAAATAGGATCAGCGCTGAAAGAGGCGGGACTGCAAGAACCTTCAAGAGACGTGATGGACCACCTGAACAGCCTGTCGAGAACGCTCGACCCGGGGGATTTCAGACAAACGGTTGAGAAAATCGGGCTCTATAAACGGGGCGACACAAGCCCACTGTCCGAGGACGACATCGCAGCCTGCGCACCCACATCAACCGAGGCCGCACTGGATGATGTCTTGAACATCGTGGCCGACGGCAAAGCGCGGGACATAGGGCCGGTCCTGCGCAAACTGCAAGCACAAGGGGCAAATCCGGTGTCGCTGTGCATCGGGGCAACACGACATTTCAGAGGGCTTTACGTGGTGGCCTCAGACCCGGGCGGGCCAAACGCAGGGATCGGGCGGGTCTTCCCGCGGCCTTTCGGGCCAAGACGGGACGCGATGATACGACAGGCCACAGGCTGGGGGGCGCATAAGCTGGAAACGGCGCTGACCCTTTTAACAGATACGGACCTGCAACTCAGATCAGCGGGACAAACAGCCCCCAATATGGCGCTTGTGGAACGGATGCTCATCCGGCTCGCCATGCTTGGGGCCGCAAGATAAACCTTGAAAGGACATCCTATGTACGAAGTCTTTGGCAGCGCAAAAACACGGGCTTTCCGCGTGGTCTGGATGCTCGAAGAACTAGGGCAACCCTTCAAACTTCACGACATCGGGCCACGGTCAGATGCGGCACTGGAACTCAACCCGTCAGGCAAAATTCCATCCATGAAAGACGGGGACACAGCCCTGACCGACAGCGCGGCCATCATCACCTATCTGGCCGATAAACATGGAAGCCTGACCGCGCCCGCAGGCACCCTGAAACGGGCGCAACAAGACGCGATCACCCATCTGATTTTGGACGAATTTGATGCGGTTCTATGGACCGCTGCACGGCACAGTTTCATCTTGCCGGAAGAGCACCGCATACCCGCCGTCAAAGACAGCCTGAAATGGGAATTTGGCGTGCATGCAGACCGGCTAAACAACCGCATGACCGATGCCTTTGTCATGGGCGAGGATATGACCGTGCCGGATATTTTGCTGACCCACTGCCTGACATGGGCCATGGGCGCCAAATTTGACGTCAGCCAGACACGGCTGCGCGACTACGTAGACCGGATGCGCGAAAGACCTGCATACAAAAGGGCATTCGCTTATCGCGAATGATTACGTTTTTGGATTTGAGTATTTCTGAAAGGGTAAAGTTAAAGGGTACAGAGGCGATCCGACTGTTGCGCAGCGCCTTCGGCTTGTTCCGCGCTTGACTAGCCTGCCTTCACAAACCGCGCCGCAGATTGCCCCGCCCAACGCCCCGTCGCCAGACAGGCCGTGATCAAATAGCCCCCTGTGGGCGCATCCCAATCCAGCATTTCACCGGCCACAAACACCCCCGGTTTATCGCGTAACATCAAACCGCCATCGACAGCCTCAAACGGCACGCCGCCAACAGTTGATATGGCCTCATCCATCGGGCGAAATCCGGCGTGTTTCACGGGTAAAGCCTTGACCAAATGTGCAATCGCATCGGGCTTGTCAGGCAAAGGCCGCCCGAATTCCTGCAACACCGCCAGCTTGACCGGATCGAGCTTTAGCCGCTTGCGCAAATGGTTCGTTACACTGGTTTTGCCGCGTGGTTCAGACAGGCGATCCACAAGTTGCGCATGGCTTTGATCGGGCAGCAGATCGAGCATTAAGTCAGCTCCACCGCGCAGCCCTTTGGTGACGGTATAGATCCCGCCGCCTTCCAGCCCCGTTTGTGCCAGAACAGCCTCCCCGCGCGACGACACGTCTCCGGCGGTCCAACGCACGCCTTTCAACGCTGCCCCCAGATGCGGTGCCATATGTGTCGACCAATCAACGGCGAGGCCCACGTTCGATGGGCCAAAAGGGTTCAACAAAACACCCACCTGCGCCAGATGGTCTGTCCATGCCCCGTCCGACCCAAGCCGCGCCCAACTTGCCCCGCCCAAGGCCAGAACCGTCACATCAGGGGTCGTCATTTTGGACCCGTCTGGCGTATCAAAAAGCAATGATCCGATGGTGTTCCACCCCGCCCAGCGCCACCGCGTTTGCAGGTGCACCCCAAGCCCGTCAAGCCGCGCCAACCAAGCCCTAAGAAGCGGCGATGCCTTCATCGCTTTTGGGAAAACACGACCTGTACTGCCGGTGAACAAGGGTTGATCAAGCCCCTGCGCCCAAGCCTGCACCGCATCATTGTCAAAAGCGCGGATGATGGGGGCCAGCGGCGGGCAATCGAAGGTGTTTATCAGTGTTTCTAGTGGTTCTGATTTCGTCAGGTTCAACCCTGATTTCCCGGCCATCAAGAACTTGCGCCCAACCGACGGCTTGGCCTCGCATACCGTCACATGAAGCCCCGCCTGTGCAAGCGTTTCTGCCGCCATCAGACCGGACGGACCCGCCCCGATCACGACCGCTGATTTCATGCGTCCAGCTTTGGCACGGGGCCTTTGAATTCGATGGTCCGGTGTGGATACGGAATAGTGATCCCGTTGTCTTTCAGCGCATTCCAGATCAGGAACAGCACGTCCGACGTGAACTTGTTCGCCCCGTCGTCCAGCCCGTTCACCCAGAACTCGCATGCAAATTCCACGCCGCTGTCCCCAAAGGCCCGCAGCTCACAATCCGGCGGATAGGGTTTATCCAGCACCCGAGGATGCTTGGCCACCGCAGCTTCGATAATATCGGGCACCAGATTGATGTCCGTGTCATAGCTAACAGAGAACGGGCATTCGTACCGGTTGGCCGACCCCGCGTCTGAATAGTTGATGACCCGCGTGACGATGAAGTCCTCGTTCGGCACCACGATCCACCGACCATCGAAGGTCTCAAGGATGGCTGCACGGGCCGTCATCTTGATGATCTTGCCCTGCTCACCACCGTCGAGTTCGACGAAATCACCTACCGTCGCCTGCCCTTCCAGCAGCAGGATCACCCCTGATATGAAGTTGGATGCAATCTTCTGCAGACCAAACCCAAGACCCACACCAATCGCACCCCCAAGGACCGCAAGCGAGGACAGCGAGATGCCCATGATGTTCATCAGAACAAGGAAGGCGACGCCGAAAATACCAATCTCGGCGGCCTTTGCAGACAGCTCGCGCATGGCAGGGCGCATCTCTTCTTGCTTCTTAATGGCGGTGGCGGTCTGCGAATTCGACCACTGACCCAGCCAGAAAATGATGCCACCAACAACGATAAAGCGCAGAAGGAACCAGATGGAAAACGACAGATTGCCCAAGGGGACAACGGTGGCGTCAAGCTGTTCAACAACGGGACCGATAATGCCCAAAGCATAAAGACCAGCCATCGGGATCAAAGCGTACTTGCCCAAAAGCTTCAGGAACGGATCGCGCAAAATCTCGCGGACAACAATGCGGGCGGCCAAGAAGATGAAAACGCGCTTACCAAAGGCAATAACAGCGCCACTGTCGAACAAGGACCGGACGACCTGCTCACCTATGGCGGTGAACATAAAGGCCAGCAAGGGCAGGATCAGCGGAAGAAATTGCAACACAAACCGGCGGGCTTTGCCGATAATATTCACTTGAGTGTCGGGTGGGGTCAGCAAGCGCTCCAAAAACGGGCGCAGCTTGCGGGTGACAATCACAGCCAGCAAATAGGCGCCAATCAAAAGCCCGAACTGCACCCAGGCCTCAGGGCTTAACAACCAGCCCTTAGCAAGGTCCCAAGCCCAAATGGCATAGCCAGCGGCCTGTTGAACGATTTCAGGCTGGGCAGATAGATCGAATTCCAAGACACAAACCCTTCACAAGACGTACATACTTCAATCTGTCCTGCATGATCAAAGGCTTTGGATCAAGGGTGCCCGCGAAATACCTAGCGACACATGGCTTTTATGCCAGAGGCAATGTCAGGGGATGCAGCCAAAGTATCAGCAGCAATGTCACGGGCAGCATCCAACAAACCGTCAGGCTCAACGATCCGGTCAATCAGACCAAACTGCAACGCCTCATCCGCCAAAATCTTCTGACCACCCATCAAAATCAACTTGGCACGGGCAGGACCGATCAAGGCAGCCATACGGGCAGGATCAGAGGGTTGAGGCAAAAAGCCCAGCTTCATAACAGGGTAGAAAAACTTGGCAGAGGGAACAGCAATGCGCAGATCACAGGCCAAAGCCATACCCATAGAGCCACCGGCCAACGTGCCGTTCAACGCGGCAATAGACAGACCGGGCAAAGCAGCAATGGCAGATGATAATCGCTCCCAAACATCAGACACAGCCAAACCGGCACGGGCCTCATCCAGATCAGCACCGGCGCTAAACACCTTGCCGACGCCAGTCAGAACAAAGACACGGGCCTCGGTGGCGCTTTCAGCAATTTCGGCCAGCTCGGTCAGCATGGCATGGGTGACGGAATTGGCCTTTTCGGGGCGATTGATGGTGGCAATCCACAGATCACCGTCTTTGGTCAACTCGATCATATCAGGCCCACCTTCTTGCGAATGTCGTCGTCGCGTAGGCTAATCTCATCGCCCAAAAATTCATCAGCGGCAGGGGAACACATCCACAGCAAACAGCGCGCAGGCCAGTCAGCAGGGATATGAACGGACCAATCCAACTGGCTCACGGCATTCACTCCGCTGGCCTTGATCTTGGTCTGCATTTCAGTGGCAACAGTGCCGGGCGACAGGCCAATGGCACGAATACCGGCAGCCTCGTTTTCAAGATGCAGGCAACGGTTCAGCATGTTGACGGCGGCCTTGCTGGTGCAATAGGCGCTCCAACCTTCAATGGCATTATGGGCAGCGCCAGAACTGATGGTCAGGATCGACCCACCGCCAGCCGCCTTCATAATAGGCAAAACGGCGCGGTTGCCGTGGAACACCCCTTTGACATTGATATCAATCAGGCGGGCCCAATCCGCGACATCAGCCTCGGCCTGCTGGGCAATAGGGTCCACAACACCTGCGTTGTTGATCAACACATCAACGCCGCCAAATCGGGCAACGGTGGCAGCGACAGCCGCCTCGACAGAGGCAAAATCAGCCACATCACAGGGCAAAGCGATTGCAGCATCGCCAATTTCAGCCGCCAATTCAGTGATTTCGGCTGAAGATCGGGCCAGCAAAGCAACATTGGCCCCCGCATCGGCAAACACACGCGCAGCAGCAGCACCTATGCCGCGGCTTGCGCCGGTAATCACCACAGTTTTTCCTGTCATTTCCATTATTTCCGGCCCCTGCCCTTCATTTCGTCACAGTCCATTGCTACGTCTATGCGCAATCGGCGTCCAGCCCAAGGCCTTGACGACACAGCCGTCAGGGGCAAACAATAGGCATCGTTTGAAAAGGATTTTGACATGCGCATTCCCTCATATCTGGCCGGAGGCTCCGCCGTTGCGCTGCTCCTGACAACCACCTCTGCTTTCGCGGACCTGACGGCACAAGACGTTTGGGCCGATTGGCAAGGCTACATGCAAAGCATGGGCTACAAAATGGACGGCACACAGGCCGTATCAGGCGACACCCTGACAGTCAGCGACATCGTGATGGACATTGTGCTTGGTGACGATGAAGGCACCGCCAGCCTGTCCCTTGGTTCGATGTCCTTTACAGACAATGGCGATGGCACGGTCTCGATCGGTATGGCCGAAGAGATGCCGATGGTCATGAACATGACCCCCAAATCCGGCCAACCGATGTCGATGAAAATGATCTACACGATGGTCGGCATGGACATGGTGGCCTCAGGCACTTCGAATGATCTGACCTACACGTATACTGCAGACCAAGTCGGCTTTAACTTGGCCGAATTTGACCTGCCCGACGAAGATCTCCCGTCTGATTTTATGTCGATGACAATGGTTGCCGACGATGTGTCAGGGGTAACCACAATGAAAGTCGGCAATATCCGCGACTACCAACAAACGATGAACGCAGGCTCGGCCACCTACGACATGACCTTTGTGGTCCCTGAATCCGAAGGCGGCGGTGGTGGCACCTTCAAAGGCGATATGGATCAGCTGACCTTTTCCGGCGGCGGACAACTTCCCTTGGTTATGAACACCACTGATATGGCCGAAATGCTTGCTGCAGGGTTTAACTTTGCGGGCGGCTTTGAATATGCCGCGGGCAATTCCGTGATGGATTTCGACACACCCGACGGAGACGTTGCCGGTACGACGTCGTCTGACGGTGGCCTTTTGTCTGTCGCCATGGGCGGCAATGGCTTGTCTTATGACGTTACCCAAAACAACCTGTCGGTTGAAATGAAAGCCGACAGCTTCCCGTTCCCGATTGCCATCGATATGGCCAAGTCAGCGTTCAATCTGGCCATGCCAGTGTCCGTGTCTGATGAAGAACAGGATTTCGCCTTTGGCTTTACGATGGGCGATTTTACGATGTCCGATATTCTGTGGTCCTTGTTTGATCCGACCGCCGTCTTGCCACGCGATGCCGCGACCTTGTCGCTTGATCTGACCGGTAAGGCCAAAATGCTGGTCGATATCTTTGATCCAGAGGTCGCCAATTCCTCTGACGCCCCCGGAGAGCTGAACGCCATCAACGTCAACACGCTCGAAGTCACAGCCGCAGGCGCCAGCCTCACCGGCGGTGGTGCCTTCACCTTTGACAACACCGATCTGGTCAGCTTTGACGGCATGCCCAAACCAACCGGCGCGATGGACCTGCAATTGGTCGGCGGGAATGGCCTGCTGAACAAGCTCGTTGAGGCCGGATTGCTGCCCCAAGACCAAGCCATGGGCGCGCGCATGATGATGGGTCTCTTCGGCGTTCCTGGCGAGGCGCCGGATACCTTGAAATCCAAGATTGAGGTCAACGAAGAAGGCCACGTTCTGGCCAACGGCCAGCGTCTGAAGTGATTTCGGCGTTAACTTTTCGCGCAACAAGGGCCGCTCGCACCTCGCAAGCGGCCTTTTTTGTTGGGGTTATGTGGTAACCCTTTGGTAACATTGGTTAATGGTTTCGCCGCGAAACCTCTGCCAGCCCCAGACCCAACCCGCACCAAACACCCCTATTTTCAACCCCACCCTTGCCCTACCGCCCCCGCCCCGCTACCTCAAAGGCACCAACAAGGATTGCCCCTCCATGCCCCAAATCACCCTTGATGACCTGACCGCCCGTCTCCTGACTGCCGCCCAAAAAGCCGGTGCCGATCAAGCCGATGCCATCGCCGTTCAGGGCACATCGGTTTCGATCGATGTCCGCGATGGAAAGCTGGAACAGGCCGAAAGATCCGAGGGAATCGACATTGGTTTGCGGGTGATCATCGGACAACGCAGCGCGAATGTTTCGGCCTCTGACACCAGCGACAGCACGATCGCCACAATGGCTGAGCGGGCCGTTGCGATGGCGGGGGAGGCTCCTGAGGACCCTTATGTGGGGCTTGCTGAGAAGTCCGATTTGGCGACGGAATGGGACGTGGAGGCTCTCGAACTGGCCGACCCCATGGCCGAGCCGGACCCAGCAGAACTACAAGAAGACGCTCGTCGCGCGGAGGCGGCTGCATTGGCCGTGGAGGGCGTCACTCAGGTTCAATCGGCCAGCGCGGGGTACGGATCGCGGGACGTCTATCTTGCTGGAACCAATGGATTTTCTGGTGGTTACAAGCGCACCGACCGGGCACTTTCCTGCGTCGCGATCGCGGGCACTGGCACGGGGATGGAGCGGGACTACGACGGGGATATGCGGCTCTTTCAGGCGGACCTGCGCGACGCGGATGAGATCGGGACGCGGGCGGCGGAACGGGCCATCGCGCGACTCGATGCGCGTAAGCCTCCGACAGGCACTTACCCCGTTCTGTTCGACGAGCGGATCGCATCATCGCTGATTGGACACGTTTTGTCAGCGATCAATGGCAGTGCAATCACCAGAGGTGCCTCTTGGCTGAGAGACGCGCTCGAACAACAAATTCTACCAGAGCATCTGTCGATCATCGAAGACCCGCACCGGCCTCGGACGGCGGGGTCTCGTCCGTTTGACGCGGAAGGGCTGCCGACCAAGAAACGTGCAATCGTGGATAACGGAAGGTTAACGGGGTGGACGCTCGATCTGGCAACGGGGCGTAAGCTGGGGATGCCTTCGACGGGGAACGCATCACGCGGGACGTCCTCGGCGCCTTCGCCCAGTTCTTACAACATCGCGCTTACCCAAGGCGCGGCCAGCCGCGAAGACCTGATCCGCGATATGGGAACGGGGCTTTTGGTGACCTCTATGATTGGATCGACGATCAACCCGACGACGGGCGACTATTCGCGCGGGGCATCGGGGCATTGGATTGAGAACGGTGAGATCACACATGCGGTCAACGAATGTACCATCGCGGGCAATCTGCGGGATATGATGATGCGGATCGTTCCGGCCAATGACGGACGCGCGCACCTGTCGCGGGTTGTGCCATCGCTTCTGATTGAGGGGTTGGCGCTTGCCGGAGACTGACCTTTCTCTTTTGATCCGCGCCGCTGAGGCCGCCGGAGACACGGCGCTGGAATTCACCGGCCCGACAGCCAAACGCTGGGACAAAGCGGATGGCGCTGGCCCTGTGACAGAGGCTGATCTGGCGGTGAACACGCTGCTTTTGGATACGCTCAAAACCGCGCGACCTGACTATGGCTGGCTGTCAGAGGAATCCGAAGATTCCAAAGACCGTTTGGCCCATGACCGCGTTTTCATCATCGACCCCATCGACGGCACCCGCAGCTTTGTCGAAGGGTCGCGCACATGGGCGCACTCGCTCGCGATTGCGGATAAGGGCGAGATTACAGCGGCGGTCGTGTACCTGCCCATGCGCGGTCTGCTGTTTAGTGCGGCCAAGGGCAAGGGAGCCGTACTGAACGGCAAACCAATTGAGCCATCGCAGCGGAGCGGGTTGCAAGACGCAGATATTCTGGCGACCAAGGCCAATATGGACCCTTGCCATTGGCGCAGCGATCCCTGTTTCAAACGCGCACATCGTCCGTCGCTGGCGTATCGTCTGGCGCTGGTCGCGCAAGGCCGCTTTGATGCGATGCTGACCCTGCGCCCAAGCTGGGAATGGGACATTGCAGCGGGCGATTTGATTGTGCGCGAAGCCGGCGGTCAGGCGTCTGACAAGACGGGTCAGCCTTTGCGGTTTAACAATAAGACGCCAACTTTGAACGGTGTTGTGGCTGGTGGGGCTGCGATGCAACGGGCTGTGCTGGAGGCTTTGGCTTAGGGGTTAGGCACCTCTTGGTGAAGCTTGAGCCGGGCGTGCGCTGGTCCGAGGGGTGGCGCACAGAGGTTTGGAACTTCTTGATTTATTGTGGTTGCTTGGTTGGCGTGGTGGAGCGGTTTGATAGGGTAGCATCGCGCTGCCCCGTGGGGGCGGACCAGCGCGCGCCCTGCGCCT
>CAZWSE010000025.1:19948-37149 GCA_964636575.1 uncultured Sulfitobacter sp.
GATAGGGTAGCATCGCGCTGCCCCGTGGGGGCGGACCAGCGCGCGCCCTGCGCCTGCGGCTTGATTCAGGGCGGGGGCAGGAGCCTAAAGTTGAAATCAAGTGCACCCATGTAAGCGGGCTATCCGACGATGATCCGAGAAACGGGTTGTCAAAAAAAATGTCCCTCTCTAGCTTTCAGTATGAGTTTATATTCCACTCTTTTTTGGATAGTGACTGCGGCTGCTCTTTATTGGTGCGGGTTGGTACATATTGATAGTGGAATTACTGCGCACTATTTTCCAGCGGCGGCGCTCGGTGATCGTTTTCACACTGTTCGATCAGCCTCCGTCGGTGTCCCTTTAGTGGTATCGCTTGCAATGATTGGTTTTTGGATATGGCGTCGCCCTTTGTCCAAACGCCTATACCTGATCGGCGTCTTTGCAATTGGGCTCGGAGTGGTGTTGTCCATTTTGCCAAAAACCGACAACGGCTACGAACAAGTTTATTGGCTGGACGAGCAAAAATACAGCATACCTTGGGCCTACTACCCTCGAAACGGCGTATCGCGGCCAGGAGGTTCATTTTTTCTCCTTAGAGTAAGCGGAATGGAACTAGCCCCCGACCACGGTGATGTCGGAAAGTTTCTAACTGTCGGTAAAGCTGTTGGGTCTCACGGAAATAGAGGATGGATGACGCCTATGAACGCTTGCACGCAAGGCGTGTTAAACCTTCAGTGTGAGTGGGAAAATGAAAGCTTTGTTTATTACCTTTCCGTTGAGAATGACGACGCGCCTGAGGACCCTACAGTTTTGTATCAGCCGATCGAGAAGTTGCTAGATAGTTTCAAGGCAGCTGGCGACTAGGCGTAGCTTGGGCACCAACCCTAAGCCGATCCAGCGTCTGCCCGCGGGAGGGCGCTCTGACATTTGTTCTACAAATCTTTATGTCCGCCAGGCACATCTTCCAAATCCATGATGCACATAGGGGGCAAAAGCGTCCACCCGTACGGGCGGGCGTCTTTTGATTTCCTCGGACCAATGGCGGAATTCAAAAGACCTAGCTCGGCGCCTGCGGCTTGAGTCCGAGCCAACTGGCGCTTTAGTTCTATCGCCTCAATGGGCCGAGCTCATCAAGATCGACGCTTCATGAGGCTTCAGGCAGGTGCGTGCTGTCGCAAGTTCAGACGTGCTGATCTGGGCCAATTCCGGAAACAGGTCCAACACTTCTTGTTTTGTTTCTTGTCCCATCGCGTTCAAGGCTTCTTCGCCGGGGAAGAAGCTTTCGCTCATCGCGCCGTTTGCGTAGATGATTTCGTGGGATGCGAACAAGATGTGCACATAGGTCACATATTCGCTCCAGTTTTTTGCGACATTCCGCAGCTTGGTTAAGTGCTTGGCGGGGATCAAAACTTCTGGATCTCCGAACAGCAGGTCTGCATCAGCTGAGCATAAAAGCATACGGTGATTGGGCGACACCATTAGCGGGCGATCGTTGCCCATTGTGCCTGTTTCAAACCGGATCGGTGCTGTCTTATCGTTGACTGCAACTGTTTTGAACCCAATCCACTGAATGGGCTGGTAGCCGTTGTCCCGCGTCAACACCAGATCGCCTTTAACCAAGCTTTCGACAGCAACTTCGCCTCGCGCGGTTTTGACCAAAGTGCCTTTCACAAAGCACGGCACGACCTCTTCGTCTACGTTTCCTGCTGCGCCCTCGCGCACATAGCTTTGGCCCACGACGAGCGGCGTAGACGCACCTGGCAGTGAGTAAAGCGCGTTTGAAGTTTGCCAAGCGCCCGCGACCCTTGGGATGAGGAAGTCATCTGTCGTCGACCCGGCTTCGATCCCGCGCGATCCGCCAAAGTAGAACGTATCGCCCACGTTCCAGCCCGCTGGCGCGCCCGCTCCAAGGCTTTGAATCACTGGCGCCGCACCTGTTTCAGTGCCTGGATTGTCGTCACCGACCCCAAGATTGTCGTCAGAATCGAAGACAGTCACTGTGAACGAACCCGTTACAGTAAAGCTACCATTCCCCGATCCGGTGATCGTGAAAAGCGTATATGTATAAGTTCCACTGGGCATTGGTTACTCCAAACATTCGTTACGGGATCACAAAACACGAGACCCTTGAGCAACCGAAATAGTCTGTGAAAGTGTCTGATATTGGGTCTGAGTAAGGTAAAATTGGACACAAATTCGCCAGATACGAGTGTTTTTTGTAGTTTTTCCCCCTAAAGAAAAAGCCCCGTCCCGAAGGGTTTCCGCATCCTACGCAAAGGGTGATCTTTGGCATCTGACCTGTCTTGCTTAACCCAAACCTAAACACCTTGTCATATTCCGCCGCTCTCGACTTGACCCGCACGGGTGAACCCTTACCCTGCGCATCAACCTATCCATAAGGACCTTCAAATGCCCAACACCCAGCGCTTGCACTTTGTTTTCGGAGGCGAATTGGTTGATCCGACCAAGACTGCCTTCAAGGACGTCAATGACATCCATATGGTCGGCATTTATGAGGACTATGACAGCGCCTATAATGCATGGAAAAACGAGGCCCAGCGCACCGTTGATAACGCTCATATGCGCTATTTTATCGCTCATTTGCATCGCCTGCGTGACGAGGAAGCTGCTGCCTCTTCGACCGAAGAGCTTGGCTGAATAGATGGCCCGCTCCATCGGGCTGGCCGCGTACCGCGCTTATGCATCGCGTTCCAAGGCGGTTGGTTTCGCCCCGACCGTCGCCCGCCCTGATGGCTTGCTCGTTTGGGCCCATGCCACCGATCATCGTCATTTGCTGGCCCTGTTGGACATTTCCGAGCGCTACACCCTGAACCATCCTGAGGTCAGTTTTCTGGTCACCATCAGTGCCGACGCCACCTATCCGGTCCCTGACATTGATCCCGATGCCCCGTGGCGCGTTGAGCGTTTGCCCCAAGATCATCCCAAGAACGCCAAGGCTTTTGTTGCCCATTGGACCCCTGATGCCTTGTTGTGGACTGCCGGATTGCTGAAGCCCAATCTGCTGGTTGAGATGTTCAAAACCGGTCGCCCCTGTTTGCTGGTGGACGCCGACACAGAGAGCTTTGAGACCCCTCAAGCCCTGTGGTGGCCCGAGGTCACAACGACCCTGCTTCCCCAGTTTCAGCGCATCACTGTCAATTCCGATCTTGCCCAGCGCCGTTTGACCCGCTTTGGCGTGTCCGCTGATCTCATTCAGGTCACTGCCCCGTTGCAGTATGGCCCGCAGGTGTTGCCCTGCCGTGAGGATGACTACGAAGAGATGAGCCAAGCCCTTGCCGGTCGTCCCGTTTGGCTGGCTGCGATGGTGGACCCTGCCGAGGTTGATATGGTGCTTGCTGCCCATCGTGCTGCGGCCCGATTGTCCCACCGCTTGGTTTTGATCCTTGTTCCTGCTGACCCGGACAGCGCCCCAGCCATTGCGGCCGCCGCGGCCGAGCTTGGCTTGCGTCATGCGGCGTGGTCTGAGGGCACGTTTCAGCCTGAGGTCACCCAAGTTTTGATCGCCGATACCGAGGGTGAGTTGGGGTTGTGGTACCGTTTGGCGCCTTTGTCGTTTCTGGGTGGCTCTTTGGTGGCGGGGCCCGCGGGGATCACCCCATTGAACGCGGCGGGGCTTGGGTCGGCTGTGCTGTATGGTCCGCATGTTGGCCTGCATACGGACGCCTATACCCGTCTCGCCGATGGTGGTGCGGCCCAGATGGTGCGGGATGCTGATAGTCTGGGAGTTGCCGTGTCGCGCCTGAATGCGCCGGATCAGGCGGCGTCGATGGCGATGGCGGCGTGGCAGGTGGTCTCTGAAGGCGCAGAGGGCATCGATCTGGTGATTGATATGCTTCAAGACATCTTCGCAGATCAGGAGCCTGTCTGATGCGCGCCCCTGCGTTTTGGTTCACTGCGCCGAACCGCCCTGCACTGCGCGCGCGCGTCTTAGCCCCTTTGGGCAATCTTTACGCCCGCGCAACTGCAAAGCGGCTTGAGAACGGACCAACCGCGCAGCTGGATATTCCGGTCATCTGCATCGGCAATCTAAACGCAGGCGGGACTGGAAAGACCCCCACCGTTATCGCCGTCACAGAGATCTTGCGCGACAAGTTCCACACCGTGCACATCGTATCGCGCGGGCATGGGGGCACGTTGGACGGGCCTGTCAAAGTCGACCCGTCGCGCCACAGTGCGGCGCAGGTCGGGGACGAGCCATTGTTGCTGTCTGCCTTTGCCGAAGTCTGGGTGGCCAAAGATCGGGCTGCGGGGGGACGCGCGGCGCAAGAAGCTGGCGCAAGTGTCATTGTCATGGACGACGGGTTCCAGAACCCGTCACTGGCCAAAGACCTTTCCATCATCGTCGTCGATGCAGCCAAGGGGTTCGGCAACGGGCGGTGCCTACCCGCTGGTCCTTTGCGCGAACCTGTGGGCGTTGGCCTTGCCCGCGCTGATCTGTTGTTGTCCATCGGCGCACCAGACGATCAAACGGCTTTCGCGGCCCAATGGTCAAAAGACATCACCCTACCCCATATCGCGGCCCAACTTATTCCGCTGCAAACGGGCATGGATTGGTCAGACACGCCTTTGCTGGCCTTCGCTGGGATCGGCCACCCTGAGAAGTTCTTTCGCACGCTTAAATCGCTCGGTGGAAATCTGGCACGCGCGGAAAGTCTTGATGACCATCAACCGCTGACCCCTGCCCTGATGATGCGGCTGGAGAACGAGGCGAAAGCCTTGGGCGCGCAGATGGTCA
The DNA here is from genome assembly GCA_964636575.1 of uncultured Sulfitobacter sp. Classification (GTDB taxonomy): domain Bacteria; phylum Pseudomonadota; class Alphaproteobacteria; order Rhodobacterales; family Rhodobacteraceae; genus CAZWSE01. Next base: position 24,684 of record CAZWSE010000025.1, read on the forward strand.
CGACGGAAAAGGACGCGGTGCGCCTGCCTGCAAGCTTCCGAAGCAAGGTGATCACTTTGCCTGTGCGGTTGGCATTTGAGGATGATCAACCCTTGCAGGACGCTTTGAACGTATTGCCCAAACCGGACTAACCGTCGTCTTCGCCGAGTTTCGGTGCGGGTCTATGCAAGGACAGGTTCGCATCTGAAAACTTGATCGGAGACCGAATGCCGGGCACCCCATCAAGTTCGATCTGCATGCCGCGCGCGATCACTTGGGGGTCTGCAAAGACCTCATCCATTGTGTTGATCGGCCCTGCAGGCACACCTTCGTCTTCACAAGCCGCCAGAAGATCGGCTTTGGTTCGTTTTGAGGTCGCCCCGTTCAGCCGCGCGATCATGGCTGCCCGATTGGCCACACGATCTGCGTTCTTGGCGTAGTCCGGATCATCCACCATGTCATCGAGCCCCAAGAGCCCACAAAGCCGCTGATACTGGCCTGTGTTGCCCGTTGCGATGATGATGTGCCCGTCGCTGCAATCGAACACTTGGTAGGGGGTCAGGTTGGGGTGTGCATTGCCCATCCGCCCCGGTGCAGTGCCTGTGGTCAGATAGTTCATGCCTTGATTGCCTGTGACAGACACCGCCACATCGAGCAGGGACATATCAATGTGCTGCCCGCGCTCTGTCGCGTTTCGCTGGTGCACAGCGGCAAGAATGGCGGTGGTTGCATAGACGCCTGTGAACACATCCGTGATCGCAATGCCTGACTTTTGCGGCTGGCCGTCGGCCTCGCCCGTGATGGACATCAGCCCAGACATCCCTTGGATGATAAAGTCATAGCCCGCGCGGTGGGAATAGGGACCGTCTTGACCGAAGCCCGTGATCGAACAGTAGATCAGTCGTGGATTGACTTGCGACAGGCTTGCATAGTCCAGCCCGTATTTGGCAAGCCCGTCTTTCTTGAAATTCTCGATCAGAATGTCTGCGTCTTTGATCAGGTCGCGGACACGGGCCTGACCTTCTTCGGTTTTGAAATCCACTACGACCGAGGCTTTGCCCCGATTGGTCGAATGGAAGTACGAAGCCGACACATCATCGCCGCGATCCACGAAGGGCGGACCCCATTGGCGGGTGTCATCGCCCTGAGGCGATTCCACCTTTATCACTTCGGCCCCGAGATCAGACAGGGTTTGTCCGGCCCAAGGGCCTGCCAGCACGCGGGCCATTTCGATAACTTTGAGACCCGCGAGCGGCCCTGGCATCAGTTGCCCAGTTCTGCGTCGATCATGGCGGCCATTTCTGTGTAGCTCATGTTCGATTGCAGTTCGCCGTTGATCATGAAGCTTGGCGTTGAGCGGATGCCATCGCGTTCCGCGTTGATCTGATACCATGCGACCAGCGATTGCAGTTTTTCGCCGTCTTGCAGACAGGCCTCAAGCTGTTCGTTGTCCAGCCCTGCCAGCAGCCCGATTTTGCGCAACTCGCCGATGATTGCTGCCGGATCGCCTGCGCGTGACCAAAGCTGTTGTTCTTTGTAGATCAAGTCGGATATCCCGAAGAACTTGTCTGGCCCACCACAACGCGCGATGGCTGATGCCCAAAGTCCGTAGCGGTCAAAGTAGACTTCGCGGTAGACAAATTTGATTTTACCGGTGTCGATGTAGTCCGCTTTAAGCTGCTTGTACGGCCCTGCATGGAACGTCGCGCAGTGCGGGCATGTGTAGGATGCGTATTCGATGATCTCGACCGCTGCATCCGGATTGCCCTGCACCATTTCAACGATGCCGGAGATATCGACGTCTTCTGCGGCTGTTTGCGCATTCGCCGCCCCAAGCAAGGCGCTTGCCGCGTCGTTGGAGGCTGATTGGGAGTTGTTGTTGGCGAAGAACACCCCTGCAGCCCCTGCAATCACAACAATCGCAATCATCAATAGTTTAGGCATCTCGTTTCCTTCTTAGCGTTTTGCTTTGGTCAATACGTTGCAGGCGAGCTGTTCCAGCGCCGCCCGTAAATCTTCGTCTCCGACAGGTTCCGCAACTGAGTGCGCTGTCTTTGCGATCTCTGGATCAAGGGGTGCATCCCCCTTTTGTGCCGCTTTGGTTTCAAACTGCACTTGCCCTTCGCTGAACCCTGTCGCTGCCGTTTGCGTGATCCGCACCCGTGCGATGGCGTTGTATCCGTAGACCGCGTTCACCCGTGTTCGCAGTGTATCCTTTTGCATTTCCAGCATGGGCGCTTGTGCCCCTGTGGTCAGCACCGTCAGTGTCGCCCCCATGCCGCCTTTTGAGTAGCTGACGTTCACTGGTCGTGCGATGGCCGCGATGTCTTCCCCTGCGATTTCCGGCCAGTGTGTCAAAAGCCGGCTGACTGCGAATCCGCGCGTCTCACCCGCGGACCTGATCCGCCCCTGCAACAGGCTGGACGTCCGTTTGAACCCTTTTGTTGTTGCGCGGCGCATTGCCATGGCTGTGTTTCCCCGATCTACGCGCTATTGTAAGCCTCATGTGGCTTTGTGCCAGTGAAACCGTTCCGAAGGCTGGATAAACATTGCGTGAGTCCCCCCCAACCGCCGCGACCCTGCTTGAGTGGTACGATGCCAATGCCCGACCTATGCCGTGGCGCGTTCCCCCTGCTGACCGCAAGGCTGGTGTGATCCCTGATCCCTACCGCGTCTGGCTGTCCGAGATTATGTTGCAGCAAACCACTGTGGCCGCTGTCACAGACTACTTTCACCGCTTTACCGCACGCTGGCCGACTGTTGCTGATCTTGCCGCCGCCGAGGACGCCGATGTGATGGGTGAGTGGGCCGGATTGGGGTACTACGCCCGTGCCCGCAACTTGCTGAAATGCGCCCGTGCCGTGGTCGCAGATCACGGGGGCGCCTTTCCCGCAGATCATGCCGCTTTGCTGAAGCTGCCCGGCATTGGCCCCTATACGGCTGCTGCTGTGTCCTCGATCGCTTTTGATCAACGCTATGTTGTGGTGGACGGCAACGTCGAGCGGGTGATGGCGCGGCTTTATGATGTGCATGTGCCTTTGCCTGCCTCAAAGCCCGATTTGACCGCCTTGGCCGAAGCTTTGACCCCAGACCACCGCCCGGGGGATTATGCCCAAGCCGTGATGGATTTGGGCGCGACCCTGTGCAGCCCCAAGTCCCCTGCTTGCGGGATTTGCCCTTGGCGCGACCCTTGCAAGGCGCGTGTCGCGGGGACCGCAGCGGAGCTGCCGAAGAAGACCCCGAAACCACCCAAACCTGTCCGGCGCGGTATCGCTTATCTGGCCCAACGCGCCGATGGGGCTTGGCTGCTGGAACGACGGCCTGACAAAGGACTGCTGGGCGGGATGCTAGGGTGGCCGGGGTCAGAGTGGATTGAAGCCGCTACAGCCCCCGACGCTACACCGCCCTGCGATGGCGATTGGCAAACCTTAGGCGGTGTAGTACGCCACACGTTCACGCATTTTCATCTGATCCTTGAGGTGCGGACCGCGACTATTCCCCTCGACCGGACTGCTGACGTGGGTCAGTTTGTCGAAAAGGCAGCTTTCCGCCCGTCCGATTTGCCAACTGTTATGCGCAAAGCCTATGACCTTGCGACGCAGGCAAACGGGGTTGGAGACGCCTCAAAACTACGGGTATGATCCTTTCACAATCCAACGCGAGACCTGACATATGACCCTATCTGCCGAAGACCTGAACCGCCCCATGACTGTATGGCCGTTTTGGATGTCTTTCCTGCTGCTGCCACTGGCGTGGGTCGGAGCGATCTACGGTGGATGGAGCATTTTGCTGCTGCCCGTTCTAACTTGGTTTCTATTTTCCGGTCTTGATTTCGTGGTGGGAAAGAACACCGAAAATGCGGACCCGATGATCGAAGACGAGGATCTGGAGCTTTACAATTGGGTGACGATCCTATGGGTGCCTGCGCAGTTCATTATGTTGTTCTGGATGCTGTGGTATGTGCCGCAAGCAGATCATCTGAACCTGTTGGAGCGGGTCGGTCTGTTCTTCGGCGTTGGCGTTATCACAGGCACCATCGGGATCAACTACAGCCACGAGTTGATGCACCGCAAAAGCAAGTTTGAGCGCTGGTGTGCGGATGCACTGCTTGGAATGGTGCTGTATTCGCACTTCCGGTCGGAACATCTGCTGGTGCATCACCGCTATGTCGCCACCCCGCGCGATGCGGTTTCGGCTAAGTACAACGAAGGTTTTCATCGCTATTATCCACGGGTTCTGCGCGAAGGCTTCAAGTCTGCGTTCAAAGCCGAAGCTGCGATGTTGGACCGCAAAGAACTGCGCTGGTCGGATGGGTCAAACCCGTTCTGGCTTTATGCCTTTTTGCAGGGCGTTTTTCTGCTGCTGGCCATCGCCCTTGGCGGGTGGAGCGGGTTCTTCCTGTTTCTGATCCAAGCGGGCACGGCTATCTGGCAGCTGGAGCTGGTCAACTACATCGAACACTACGGATTGACCCGCAAACATCTGGGCGAGGGCAAATACGAACATGTCCTGCCCCGCCATTCATGGAACGCGGCCCAGCGCGCGTCCAACTGGTTGCTGATCAATTTGCAGCGCCATTCGGACCACCATTATAAACCTGATCGTCGGTTCCCATTGCTGCAAACCTATACCGAGGCCGATGCACCGCAGCTGCCCTATGGCTATCCTGTTATGACGATGGTTGCGATGGTTCCGCCGCTGTGGCGCAAGATGATGAACCCACGAGTCCGGCGCTGGCGTGAGATGTATTACCCTGAAATCACGGATTGGTCGGCCTATAACACGGGCACGAACCCGATGCCCCGCTGACCGTGATCAGTCCAGCGGAATGCGGCGGCGCATAAGCGCTGTGGCGTCGTCGAAGGCTTGATCCGACCCGGCTGCGCGGGCAACAAGTTGTGCCCCCAAGACCTGCGAAAACGCGGCTTGTGCAGCCTCTGCCGGTGGCCCTACCGCTTTGATTGATCCGTCGTCTTTGGCGCGTGTGAACACGGCCTCTAACCATCTGAGGTGCAGGTTTTGCACTGCGTCGACGTCTGCATGCACATCAGGCTCAAAACTGTCGTAGGCTGAAATATAGGCCGCACATAGCCCGATGGCTTGGCCCTTTTGCGTGTCCGCATGGAAGAGATCGATGTAGACGGCCAGTTGTTCTCCACCGGTACGGTAGGTTTGGGAAATGTGGTCGAGCTTTTTACCCGCCTTTTCCATATGCGATTTTATCAAGGCTTCCGCCAAGTCCGCTTTGGTCGCGAAGTGGTAATGCACGCTGGCTTTGCGGATACCTGTTGCATTGGCAAGGTCGCCGAAGCTGAAAGCGTCAAACCCGCGTGTGCGGATGAACTGTTCGGCGTGAGACAAAAGCTTTGTGCGGGTATCCATGCCGTACCTTCTACGAGGTAGGTGCGCGCGGGGCAAGAGGGGCCGGCTTTTGCCTAGCCCGCCAGCAACTTGCTTTCTTGCACTTTTAAGCATGGCCGAACCGGTGCGCCCCAATCGTTTGGCTGGGTGCGCAAGGTTGGAAAGAGCGTGAACAGCTCTTCGCGGGCTTGCAGGTCCATGTGCTGTTTTGAGACCTCGCCTGCGTGCAGGCTTTCGGTTTTGGCCCCGTTTGCGGTGATGATTTGGTGTTTGTCGAAGCCGATGTGGATGTAGCTGACGCCCGTTGATGCGGTTTGCGTCATGACCGTCGTGTCATTGACCAAGCCTTTCGCGGGTGCAAGGATTTGGCTGTGCCCGAAGAACATCTGCGCGCGCCAGCCGCTGATCAGCAGCTTGTGTTGCGGCGAAACGACCAAATCCTGCACAGGCACATTTGGCCCGAGCGCCCCTGCTTTGATCACGATTGGACGCTGGTCAGGCGTGTGCGCTAAAGTGTCCGCGCTGAGGTCGGTTTGGCATGAGATCATGACAGGCTGTGGTCCATCATCTGCCGTCAAGACCATGTCGCCGTTTTTGATGTGGGCCACATCGCGGGGGCCAAGGGGCGTGTCGATCATCGTACCGGGTGTGAAACACAGGATCTGGCCGAGCTCGAACCCGACCAATCCGAAGCTTTCATTGGGATGCGCGGATTCACCGTTGCCGGTTTCTTCGTCGAACTTTGCAGTGATCGTGCCCGTTGAACCCGTTATGCTGTTGCCGTTTCCGATGACCACGTTTCCAGCTTCGGGATCGTTCATGGATTGGGTTTCACCAAACACAGCGCCGTTGGTCAGTGCACCGCCAAGGCCGAAGGTTGTGTTTCCGGTGGTGAGATCATTGTGCAGCGACGCATAGCCAGCTGTTCCATCGCCACCCGTCGAGATCGCGATCCAACCAACGTCTTCGCCTGTGTTGGTTCCGTCAGACAGCGACCCTTCTTGCAATTGCACATCAAAGCCGCTGCTGGTCACATTGAACGGATCACTGTCGACAACGTCCGTGTCGTTCTGGGACATGACGTTGGTCAAGACGACGGGCGCGCCCGAGTGAGACCCTGCGAGCGAGACCGCGCTGGCCGCATCGGTTGCAACGGTGGTGCCGGCCTCGATGATGCGTCCGTCTGCCAGAGTGTGCACACCTGGTTCAACCGCGATCCAGTTGATCGTTTCAGATGCGGGGTGCGGGCCGTCTTCGTCTTCCCATTCCTCAAGAATGAAGTTGAACCCGTTGGCATCAACAGACACGACCCGCAGCGAATATTCGTTTCCGCCTGCGTTGGTCGAGGACAAATGAATCACTGCGTCTGTGAGCGGACCGGTAAAGTCGACCCGCACGATTTCGCCGTCGCCAAACCCTCCGCGGGTCAGTGTTCCGATTTCTCCAATGGCCATGTCGTGTCTCTCTCAGGGGCTAGAATTGTGGTTAATCACCTAGGCTGCTTTTGAGACGACATTGAGGCAGAAGGTCTGTCGTTTCGCCGTAACACGATGAAAAATAACGATTTTCGCGGGGAAAATTTCAGCGCGCGTGTCACATATGACAAATCCTGCCATTTCGCTTGAACTTCAGCCGCCGCGCCGACACCCTGAGACAGCCGTGCCATCAAACAGAAAATCCTTGCAATGAGAAACGGTCTCGGCTTCAATTGTCTGACAATTAAAACGGGCTCGTATTCAAGATCGTACTTGGAGCAATCGGCCGAAATTTTCAAAGCGCCAGTAAGGAAGCCTGAGACGAATTCACACCAAAAATTCATACCACCCGGGAGGACCAACACATGAACTTAAGACCAGATCCGACGTTCCACGCGACGCCTGAGCTTGCGATGCAAGCCCCTACTGAGAACTATGCCTTTACGGCAATGCTCAGTCCCGATGGCAAGCAATCCGACGGGATTGCTGTTGTTGATGTGAACCCCAAATCCGACACATATGGCCAGATCGTCCATCAGGTGATTGTCCCCAACAAGGGCGACGAATTTCACCACTTTGGTTGGAATGCCTGTTCCTCGGCACTGTCTCCGCTGACAGGTCACGCCTTTCTGGAACGTCGCTATTTGATCGTGCCGGGCATCCGGTCATCGCGCATTTATGTGATCGACGTCAAAGAGCCGTTGAAGGCCAAAATCCACAAAACGATTGAGCCTGAAGAGCTGTTCAAAAAGACCGGCTATTCGCGTCCGCACACGATCCACTGTGGCCCTGAGGGTATCTATGTGTCCTGCCTTGGTGGCGGCGGCGAAGACGGGACGGACGGACCTCCCGGTATTTTCATAATGGATTGCGAGACCTTTGACATCATCGGCCGCTATGAGATGGACCGTGGCAAGCAAGACAAGCACTATGATTTCTGGTGGAACCTGCCGCAGGATTACATGGTCTCGTCCGAATGGGGTCTGCCCCCGCAGTTCGAGAACGGTGTTGTCGCCGAAGACCTGCTGTCCAACAAGTACGGTCATTCGATCCACTTTTGGGACCTGCGCAAGCGCAAGAATATCCAGACCATCGACTTTGGTGAGAACTATCAGATGGCTCTGGAAATCCGCCCTGCCCACGACCCTGCCAAGTCCTACGGGTTCTGTGGCGTGGTTGTGGATACGACCAACCTGCAGGGTGCTATCTTTACGTGGTGGCGCGATGACGATGGCAAGTGGCAGTCCAAAAAGACGATCACCATCGACCCCCGTCCTGAAAAGCCCGAAAACCTGCCGCCCCTGCTGCAAGGGTTTGAGGCTGTTCCCCCGCTGGTCACAGACATCGATCTGAGCCTTGATGACAAGTACCTTTACGTTGCCTGCTGGGGCTTGGGCGAGATGCACCAATACGATGTGTCTGACCCGATGAACCCTGTTCTGGCCGGTAAGGTTGAGGTCGGTGGCATCGCCCGCGGCGCCAAGCACCCCAACGGCAAGGGTTTTGCCTATGGCCCCCAAATGGTTGAGATCAGCCGCGACGGGAAGCGGGTCTATTGGACCAATTCGCTCTATTCCACATGGGACGACCAGTTCTATCCTGACGACGAAGGCGGCCAGATGGTTATGGCCAATGTCGGTAAGGACGGGGGCCTGACGCTCGACAAGGATTTCTATGTCGACTTCCCCAAGGGCCTGCGGTCGCACCAGATCAGACTGGAAGGCGGCGACTGTTCAACAGACAGCTTCTGCTACCCGAACGTCTAAGCCTTGGAAGACCCAACATCGGTGATGGCCCTTTGGGGGGCCGTCATCTTTTCAGGCATATACCACGGGGTGAACCCCGGCATGGGCTGGCCTTTGGCGGTTTCGGCGGCGCTGTTCGAGCAAAAGACATCGGCCCTTGTCCGCGCCCTGATTGCCCTATCTGTCGGCCACTTCATCGCCATGACCGCGATCCTGTTGCCCTTTTCGATGATGCTGACGCTGGTCGAATGGGAGAAAGAAATCCGCATTGGCGCGGGCCTTTTGGTGATTGCCCTTGGTGTCTATCTGCTGATCAACCGACGACACCCTAGGTTTCTGGCGCGTGTGAAGCCCACCAAGCTGGGTCTGTGGTCGTTTCTGGCGGCGATGGCCCATGGCGCGGGGCTGATGCTTGTGCCGATCTATCTGGGCATCTGCGCCGTGGCGGAACTTGATGCAGGCCATGCCGCCGCAAACGAGTTGATGACCGCCAATATCGGCATCGCCTTTCTTGTCGCCTTTGCCCATACCGCTGCCATGACTGTCGCTGGCGGCGCGTTGGCGGCTGGGATGTATTTCTGGCTGGGCCTGAAGTTTCTATCCAAAAGCTGGTTCAACCTTGATGTGGTCTGGGCGTTAAGCCTGATCTTGGTAGGTGTGATCGCGATCTGGCATGCGGTTTGACGCGCGCCTGTTACCCGACCCAGGCTTGGAACATCAGCCCTGCCGCGAATGACCCAACCAGTGCGAACCCGACATAGAGCATAAAGACAGGTGGGCGCGCCAAGGCCCAAACCGCGATGGCGGCTGGTAACGAACTCACCCCGCCTGCGATCAAGAAAGCCATGGCTGCCCCGCTGCCCATGCCTTGTTGCATGAGGCCCGAGATGAGAGGCACCGCCGCATATCCGTTCAGGTAGGCTGGCACGCCGACCACTGTGGCCAGACCGATGGTGCCGATACCGGTGCCACCGATGGATTGTGCAATCACTTCACCCGGGACATAGGCCAGCATCAAGCTTTCCAATATGAAGGCGAAGGTCAGCCATTTCAGGAGAAACATGGTTGTGCTGAACGCTTCTTTGCGGAACTTGGTGACGCGGTCGGATTCTTTCCAGAAGGCCCAGACGACGGGCTTGGGTTCGCGGATTTTGGAGGCTCCGCAACCGCCATTGCCGATGCCGTCGCGCAGAGGGTTGGTGAACATGCCCGCCCGCATCATGGCAAGCGTGACGTAGCCGCCGAAGAGACCCAAACCGATGGCCGCGAGTGTTTTGGCCACTGCAAATTCCCACCCCATGACGCTGGCGGTCAGGGCGAACATGGACGGGTCCATCACCGGTGAGGCCAACCAGAACGCCATGACTGCCGATAGGGGAACGCCCATCGCCAGCAGCGCCGCGACCAATGGGATCACCCCGCAGGAACAGAAAGGTGAGAGTGCGCCCACGAGCGAGGCCATGAGAACCACCAGTATCGGTGCGCCTGCGAAGGCCTTTGCGATCAAATGATCCGCCCCCGATGCGCCGACGTAGGCTGCGATCAGGATTGAGGCCAAAAGGAAAGGCGCTGTGCCGGACAACGCTGCGATGACGAATTGGATTGTGCTGATGCCTTGCGGGGTTGAGACGATCAGAAGTGTCGCCACGATCAGCGCAGAGAGCACCCAGATGCGGTGCGTGGACAGCGCCGAGACGATAGATCCCAGAAGGTGGCTGTCATTGGGTGTGGAGGGGGAGACTGACATATCTGTGATCTTTTATGCGGCGGTGTCGTGCACGATCGAAACGCCTGTGCAGCATTCCGAGGTCAAAAATCCGAGCGTTTCTCGCACCGCTGTGAAATCGACCTTGTTGATAATCTCGCGCCCGTCGCGGGTTTGGGTCACCAGCCCCGCGGTCACCAAAGTCTTGAGATGATGCGCGAGCGTCGAGGCGGGTATCCCTGTTGCGGTCCCGATGTCGCCGACGATCATGCCATCTTCGCCTGCACGGACGAGCAGCCGGAAAACAGTAAGCCGCGCGTCGTGTCCAAGGGCAGAAAGGGCGGCGGCGTGGGTATGGAGTGTTTGTGTCATACGATTCAATATAACTAGTTTTATAGTTTTGTAAAGAGAGAACGCCAGCAGGTGATTGCGACCGCTGACGTGCTTTGATTTCAGTGGATGTCGTGCCGCTTTAGGCTGCCATCTCTATCTGAACTTTGCCGTCATGCAAAAAGCACCGTTTGTCGAACAGCCGTGGGTCAACGGGGTTGGGCAGACGGATGTCATCCATGCTTGGAAGATCACGGGAAGACAGCTCAAAAGCGCGATCGATCTGTGAGATCAAGACAACGATTGCGTGACGCTTTGTTGCGAACCTTTTGAGCGCCCTGATCTGTTCATCAAGCGGCGGGTTGCTGCGCTTTTGGTCGAGCAGTTGCAGGTAGTCGACCACGATCAACGCGTCTTTGGGCTGGTTGCTGAGGCGCTTTATGATGTGGTCTGCGCTAATGGCGTCAGAGGTATCAACAACGATGGGACGGTCGAAGTCCTTTTGTTGATGTCCAAGCTCAAGAAACCGGTCCCAGACATCTTGTTCGTTGTAATCCAAAGTGAAAACGTAGCTTGAGCGATTGCTTTGACACGCCAGTGATGCCAGTTCCAACCCCAAAAGGGTCTTCCCATGCCCGGGCCGCGCGGCGATCAGAACAAGATCGCCCGGTGCAATGCGTTCCATGACAGTCTTGGCAGGAGTAGCCGCATCGAAGGTGGATGCAAGATGGCTCCAATCCTTGAAACCTTCTTTCGCGGCGATCTGGTTCAGCGCGATATGCAGCTTAATGTTGTTCGCGCGGGCCAGCAATTTTGCCTGACGCTTTAGTCTGTAGATAGGTGCTGAGAGTTTCATTTTGAACATCCTCTTGCGAGCGGTATTCGCAATCCCTCCTTATGCGTAGGCTCGAACAGGTTGGGTTCGAAATGGTATCGCTCCGCATGTGCAATGCTGCCCCATTGGAGGGGGGAGGCCCGAGCAAGGCCATGCTTTGAGGCTATCTGAAACGCAACCAACACTCAATCAGGCTTGGGCAGTTCGTCGGGCGCATGCAGTCAGCGCGCTGCGCCTATTTGCGTGAAAAGTTCATATCCGGAGAGATCAGCCGCTGTGTTGGACCTGTCCACGCATAGGCCAAAAGACAGGGATCAATATCACCTGTCGTGATGCGGTGCTTGGACCCCGGCGTGTTCAGAATAAGCGAACCGGGCGCGAAGACCGCAGCGTTGTTTTCGGACCAAGACCCCGCGATGGAGATATAGCTTTCCTCAATCTCGGTGTGGCTGTGTTGGGGATAGGTCGTGGCGGGTGCGAACAGAACAAAGCCAATAATCAGTTGATCGGTGGGCACGGGTCCGCGCGGGCCGAGAACTTCGCAATAGGCGTATTTCTTGACCAAGTTCTTTGGCAGCTTGTCGTACCCATACTGCCATTCCAAGTCTGATGACACTTCTCTGAGCGCCCGTGCCATCCCCTGCATGGCACCCCGTTCACCAAGATCAAGCGCGCGGGGCAGATGGGCTGTGACAGGCAGAGACGCCGGATTGCTTGCAAGAACCACCGGATTGGATTTGATGGCTTTCGACAACTGATCGCGCACCCGTTTGCGATGGCTGCGGATGGCCGAACTGCCACCCGAAGACCCCATCCGGTACAGGGTATCAAATTCCTGCAAAAGATATTTCCAGTTGGGGCAATCCCGCAGATGGACATCGTCTGACATGGGCGTGTGGTCCTTGGATTGCGTGGTCGTGACAGGGTTAGGCGTTGGTTACTTATGCCCACTACTTAGTGAATGACGTTGAAAGAAAAAGTCAAAAAAAAGCCCCACCATCATAAATGGCGGGGCGTAAGGTGAGTGCCTTGGGCA
>CAZWSE010000026.1:0-37039 GCA_964636575.1 uncultured Sulfitobacter sp.
AAATGGCCGCCCCTTTCAGAGCGGCCAATCTACAAAGGCATGCGCCGGTATGTTTAAGCTTTACGACGACCGAAGGCAGCGAAGCCTCCAAGCGCTGTCAGCAACAGCATCCCTGCGGCGGGCAGTGGCACCGCGGACATTGGCATTGGTGCCGTTCCCGTAAAGCCACCGATACGGAACGTACCAGTCCCGGTTGGCTTGATTTTGAACTGGCTGAATTCTGGGGTATTCACAACGGCAGTGTAGATCTGCGTTGATGGGTTGCTCCACGCGGTAGATGTGTAGAGTTGGCTCATGCCACCAACCAATTCGAAAGAGGACGGGTTCCCTTGCAAGGTGTAGCTGAACCCAGTGATCGAAAATGGACCGCCAGAGTAGGTAATCGTTAGCTCGTCAGTCTTGTTGAGCTTTATACAAGGCGCAGCAATCGGACAGTTCCCGCTTTGAATAGAACCACCTGTGTAAGTGAAGTCATTGGCACCTAGCGAGATTGTTGCTGCCTGCGCGCCTAATGCCGTAGACGCAAAGAACGCTGCGCTGATTAATATTCGTTTTATATTCATGTCTAAAATCCTTTTAAAAATTACACTCGGTCTAAAATTGACCGACGCAGAATCTTAACTCGCTTTTCCGAAGAACGGGGCATTTCCTCTATTTCTGCGTGATTTTGCAACCTAAGCAGGTTGTTTGGGCGGAAAAGCGCAAGAAATACTCTCATAAGCAGATCGAACTTTCGCATGTCAGAAAGACTCTAGAGGGTTTTTGAAACCGTATGGCAATGAATAAAAGGGCGCAAAACGGCATGGAAACACTTTGTTCCCCTGTTTCCTGACACGGAACGATCCTGACAAAACCCCAACATTATCCCACCAATGCCCCGTTCCTGCCCAGATTGAACGACATAAGAACCCTCGAACTGCCACGAATAAGGGTACTAAGTAGATGGATCGCCTCACTGAAATGGAAGCCTTCGCCACGGTTGTGGACCAAGGTGGATTTACCGACGCTGCCAAGAAGATGGGGATTTCCAAGTCCGCTGTTTCCAAGCACGTGTCTAGCCTAGAGGCCCGTCTTGGAGCGCGCCTTTTGAACCGGACAACGCGCCGCGTTAGCCCGACAGAGATCGGCCTTGCCTATTATGACCGCGCCCGCCGCGTGCTGAATGATGCAGGCGAAGCTGATGCGCTTGTCACGTCAATGCAATCTGCCCCGTCCGGTCTGCTCCGGATCAGTGTGGCAACCGACTTTGGCGTCAATCACCTGTCTCCGGTTCTGTCCGAATTCCTGGGCGACTTCCCTGACATCACCGTCAACATGGTTCTCAACAACCGTTATGTTGAACTGATTTCCGAAGGCTTCGATATGGCCGTGCGTATTGGTGAGCTGGAAGACAGCACCCTGCGCGCCCGCAAACTGACCGAGACGACCAAACGCATGATCGCCTCGCCCGAGTACTTCGAAAAGCATGGTCGTCCTGAAAAGATCGATGATCTGAACGACCATAAACTTTTGCACTATTCCAACCAGTCCAGCGGCAACGTCTGGAAGCTGACCGCCCCATCGGGTGAAAAGCGTCAGGTGCGTACTGCCGGATGGCTTTCTGTGAACGACGGACAATCCCTGTTGAACGCTGCGATCTCCGGTCTCGGCATCGCCTATCTGCCAAGCTACCTTTACGCTGATGCGCTTGAAAAAGGTCTGGTCGTGGATGCGATCCCTGATCTGCCAGTTGAAACACAAGGCATCTATGCGGTGTATCCTCCTGGCCGGTTCACCCAGCCTAAGGTCCGTGCCTTTATCGACTTCCTGGTCCATGCCTTTGCCGAAAAAGGTCCGGCTGACTGGTAATCCAAAGAACACCGGCTCAGACGGCCCGCTGACTGAGCCACATCTATCTATTTCCCCCTCGCTGTACTTGCCACAGCATACCTTGCCCCCTGACGCATCGCGTTAGGGGGTTTTTTTGTGCGTGTTTGGGTTTTGCGGGTGAAAGACCTGTGGCAGTGGTGCGTACCGAAACACCCTTGAACGCAACAACGGGCGATGGCCTGCACCATCGCCCGTCGCTCTTTCTCAGCTCATAACTGCTCTAATGAACTGTCTGCTTGGCCGGTCGCCAGACGCGGGTCATGGCATCTGCACAGGTGTCGAGAACATCTGCGATGTATTCCCGGTCAAACTTTTCATCCGACTGCAGAACCCGAGTCACGAAGCGTACGAGGGCGGTCGCTTCGATCGGGGTTTTGGGGTCAAACGTCATCATGCGCGCAGCCAGTCGTCGCATCAGCGTCCGGCTGTTCGCAAGTTTTGCATCCAATAGATGCAATTCAGTCTGCAGCCCGCTAAACACCTTACCGGTTTTCGAGAAAATCGGCCGCCGCGCTTTGGGGGAGGCGCAGTTGGGTGTCAGCAGGGCTGCACTGGGGGGTGGTGAAGTGGTCTTGGTGCCAAGGGCCTTGCGGCCACTCGGGGTTTGGAGGGTCTTACTTTTGCGGATACGTTCCATCAATTCAGTCTGACGACGACAGATCTTTTCACAATCTTTCGTCAGAGAGTCGTAGGTCGCGATGTCGCGGAACCAGTCGACGAGTGTCATGTTGATGTCATGCACCTCAGTGAGAGATTCGGCGGCATCAATTTCTTGATATACCGACATTTGGGTTGCTTCCTGTATGTTGTTCGAAAGCTTGATTGCTTCCGATATGGAAACAATGTCCCCCAAAATGTCCAAAATTTTGACCAGATTGAGACAGTTTTGCCTTATTTCAACCTAAGCGGGCGAAAATCTGCCCTAGTATCAACTTCATTCGTCCGATGAACCGTCCGACAAGAGAACCACTTCAACCCGCCGGTTTGCCTCACGTCCTTGTCGCGCAAGGTTGGACGCCACAGGCGCAAGATACCCCATGCCTTCTGCCTCAACCTGTTTTGACGGGATGCCGTGATCGCGGATCAGCACCTCTGCCACCGACTTCGCCCGTGCTTTTGACAGAGCAATATTGCTATCAAGCGATCCGACCGCATCAGTGTGCCCAACCAATGCGACCCGAAGCCCTGTGTTGGCCTTCAAGAACTGCGCCAAAGCGTCCAAGGTTTCAAAAGGCCCCGTCCCCAGCCGCGACGATCCGGTCTGGAACGCCAGATCATGCAACACCACATGCCCTGTGGCCTTGAGCGCCCCGATCAAATCTACTTCTGCAACCGGCAGGGTGATCTCCGTTTGGTCTGCGGGGGCGGTTATTGCCTTTGCTGTTGCTGGTTTCGATTGGCCGACCCGAATGATTTGAATGAAGGCGGATGTATCTGTGCGGCTGACCAGCACCGTAATGGCAGACACAGGTGCGTCTTTTGGCCCTTTGACCGCGCTTAGGAAATGGTAGTCGCGAAGGTTAACCACCATGTTCGGGGCGGGCAAAACCTCTACTCCGAAGCGGAAATCAAAGCCGCCGCAAGCCGCTTCATTGCAATCAAGCTGAACATCGTATCCGGCGGCCACCAGTTGATCCCGCAGCGGCACGACAAGTTGCAATGTCGTGGCAGACAGCCCGTTCAACCGCCAGGCTTCGCGCACGACCGGCCCTTCCATCACATGAGTTTTCACACCCCCATCCGTGAACGCAGCCTTAGGAACGGCATAACTGTCGAGCGTACTGCTACGTTTTGCCGTTTGCTGCGCCCCATCAGGTACATCCAATTCCTGCGCCTGCGCAGAGACGCAGGACAACAAGACTATGGAAGCCAGAATGCGGATCATGATTTGGGCGTGCGCGCCTGTGCGTGGTATTCGGGGTTGGGTTGCATGCCTGTGGCGCTCGCCACGCGATTGGTCATGTTGTAAAACCCTGCCACGCTGGCAATGTCGAATATATCGCGATCCGTGAAACCGACATCCCTGAGCGCCTGACGATCTTGCTCTTCGATAGTCGCACTGGCCGTCGTCATCAGAACCGCAAAGTCCAGCATCGCCCGTTGCCGTGCGTCAATCTCGGCATAGCGGTAGTTCATCACCAAAGCCTCGCCCAAGGCCGGATCGCCGGACAACTGCCGCACCGCTGCCCCGTGCGCCACAAGACAATACCAGCACTTGTTGACCGAGCTGACCGCCACCGCGATCATTTCACGTTCGAGCTTAGACAACCCGCTGTCACCCAGCATCATGTCATTATACATCGCCGTGAAGGCATTCAGCTTGTCGATGTCAAAGGCATAGGCCTGTAGCACGTTTGGGATCATCCCCAGCTTTTCGGTGCAGATGTCGAAGTACTTCTGCGTCGCTGCTGGCAAGGGATCGACCATTGGCAGATCAAGGGCTGTCGGGGTTTTGGCATTGCTCATGTCATGTCCTTTGTTCCGGGTTTTTGCCGGTAGTGATAGTGTCCCACAACATCCATCCCGAGGGAAGTATAGAGCCTGTTGGCCCCTTCATTGGCTGTCGTGCAGACGACGCTAAGGGTGGGGGCTCCGTTCTCAACCGCCCAAAAGGCTGCTTGTCGCATCATCCATTTCGCCACCCCTTGCTGGCGCTGATGAGTTAGAATCTCGATGGCGTGCAGCATCGCTGTACCTTTGTGGATCGCTCCAAATCCCGCCCCCGCCGGTTTTTCATTCCACCGCGCCATGAACCCTGTTTTTGGGCCAGCGGCGCGGTGCATCACATCCAGCCGTGCTGGCCCGATGCCGCCTTTTGCCCAGATCTCAACCATCATCGCCAAGGGTTCCCAAATTGTGAACACAGTCACGCGCGGGATTGGAATGTCAGTCAGCAACGCCGCCGGGCAGGCGTACATGACCACCGGATCAACAATGTCATAGCCCATCGCGCCCAGCATCTGATCCAACGCATCATCGTCATCGCGGATCATGAACAGCGGGGTTTGCCCCATCGCGGTCATCGCTGTTTCGGCGTGGGTCACGTCTATCTCGGTCACTGACCCATTGGCCGTCGCCGCAGAGACCCGTTTGCCCCCGCCTGCCCCGTCGCGCAGGGTCCACGGCCCGTAGGCCACCGTTTTGGCCGCGGGCCACGTGGCATCGAGCACGTCATAAAGGGCCTGCGGGGTAATGCTCACTCCGGAAACTCCGCCGCTAGCCGTGTCATAGCCTCGGACACCATGGCCCCGTCACTGCCACGGATCACGATGTTTGCGCCGTAGACCCCGTCCTTTTGGTAAGGATACGACCCGATGGAAAGATCTGGGTAGTCCTTTGCCAACACGCCGAGCGGCCCCGCAATATCGCCTTCGCCGCGTTGAATACGCAGGGTTTGTGACAGCAAAGGCGCGCCACCTGTCAAGGTTGGAATGACGCTCGCGACCATCGCTTGAAAGACAGATGGCACCCCCGCCATGACATGCACATTGCCCATCTTGAAGCCCGGCGCCACGGACACGGGATTGTCGATTAGGGTGGCGCCATCTGGGATGCGGGCCATGCGCAGACGGGCTTCGTTCAATTCGGTGCCTTGGCGTTCGTAGTGTGCGGCCAGCAAAGCGCGGGCGTCGTCGCGCACATCTATATGCGCGTCAAAAGCTTCTGCGATGCAATCTGCAGTAATGTCATCGTGGGTCGGGCCGATCCCACCGCTTGTGAACACTGTCTCGTAGGCGGCAGACAGGGCTTTAACAGCCGCCACAATCGCAGGCGCATCGTCTGACACGACACGGACTTCGCGCAGATCAATGCCCGCCTTGGTCAGCTCATTCGCGAGATGGTGCATATTGGCGTCGCGGGTGCGCCCCGACAGGATTTCATCTCCGATCACAAGCATCGCAGCGGTTGGGTTCGGCATGGGGCACATTCCTTGAATTGGGTCACCTGTCGGTATAGGCCGCTGCCCATGCGCTTTCAAACCCCATTGATCCCTGCCCGACTGATCCGCCGTTACAAACGCTTTCTGGCTGATTGCATGCTGGAGGACGGAACCGAAGTAACCGCCCATTGCGCCAATCCGGGCTCTATGATGGGGCTTGCTGACGAAGGGATGCGGATTTGGCTGGAACCCAACGATGACCCGAAGAAAAAGCTGAAATACGGGTGGCGGCTGGTCGATCATGAGAACGGGCACTTCACAGGTGTTGATACTTCCATTCCGAACCGAGCCTTGAAGGCCGCACTAGAAGCCCAGCAGATCGAGCCTTTGGCAATGTATGCGCAGGTGCGGGCTGAGGTGAAATACAGCACAAACAGCCGGATTGATTTCCTGCTGAGCCAAGACGGGTTGCCGGACGCCTATGTGGAGGTCAAAAGCGTAACCCTGTCGCGGCAGACCGGTTTGGCCGAATTTCCAGACAGCGTGACCGCGCGCGGGGCAAAGCACTTGGGCGATTTATCGGACATGGTGGCGCTAGGGCATCGTGCGGTGATGTTGTATCTGGTGCAGCGCACCGATTGCACCGCATTCACGCTCGCCCGTGATCTGGATCCGACCTATGCCACATCCTTTGACGCAGCGACCCGTGCAGGGGTTGAAGTCTTGTGCTTTGACACCCTTATTTCACCGGATGAGATCACGCTGGGCAAAGCACTTCCATTCCAGCCCTAGCCCTTTGTGCAGGCAAACGGTAAGAACGGCCTAACCACCCCTACGATTGGAGCATCGCGGTGAACAACGAACCTGTCGGGCGACACACCAAAGACGGCATCCGCATCTATGAACCTTCAGAGTTCGAAGGCATGCACAAAGCGGGCGCTTTGGCCGCTGAGATTCTGGACCAGATGGGGGATCTCGTTTTTCCGGGCCAGACCACCGCCAAGATTGACGAAGCGATCACCAAAATGGTCGACGACGCAGGGGCCACATCCGCGACCATCGGGTACAAAGGTTACAAACACGCCAGCTGTATCAGTGTGAACCATGTTGTTTGCCACGGGATCCCATCGGACAAGGTGATCAAGGACGGTGACATTCTGAACATTGACGTGACTGTCATCGTCGACGGATGGTTCGGGGATACGAGCCGCATGTATGTAGCGGGCAAGCTGTCGCGCAAAGCCGAACGGTTGATCCAAGTCACCCACGATGCGCTGATGTTGGGGATTGAGGCGGTCAAGCCCGGCAATACTTTCGGTGATATCGGCCATGCCATTCAGACCTATGCCGAAGCCCAGCGGATGTCCGTGGTGCGCGATTTCTGCGGGCACGGGCTGGGCCGCGTGTTCCATGCGCCGCCCAACGTCTTGCATTATGGGCGTGCAGGTGCGGGGGCCGTTTTGGAAGAAGGCATGTTCTTTACGATCGAGCCTATGGTGAACCTTGGACGGCCCGAGACTAAGACCCTTGCCGACGACTGGACTGCAGTAACGCGTGACAAGTCCTTGTCTGCGCAGTTTGAGCATTCAGTCGGTGTTACGGCGGATGGGGTAGACATCTTTACACTGTCGCCCAAAGGGTTGTTTTTTCCCACACAAAGCTAATTCCGGACGATAATTTGCATGGGGAAAAGCGGCGCCGGTTTCCCAATTTTACACAACCCATTGTTTTTAATATATTAATACTCGCTTTCTTGATTTTCTCTCCTGCGAATGACTTGCAACTGCATTTTGCGCCAAGTACCTTTCTCGGCGGCACTGCTTGACGGTGCTTTGCGTGTCCGAAACCAAGAAAGGGACCCCGCACATGACGACTTTGATGAGAACCGCTGCAACGGCAGCGTTGTTAAGCCTGACCGCGACAACCAGTTTTGCCCAAGAGGTCACATTGCGCTTCCAGCACTTTGTGTCGCCAAACTCGGCTAATCCGAAGCACTTTATTGAGCCTTGGGCCAAGAAGGTTGAGGCCGAAAGCAACGGCCGCATCAAGGTAGAGATTTATCCGTTCATGCAGTTGGGCGGCAAAGCCCCCAGCCAGTATGACCTCATCAAAGACGGCGCGATTGATGGCGGTTGGGTGATCCCTGGCTATCAGCCCGGTCGCTTCCCTGAAGCCGAAGCGATGGAGCTTCCCTTCATGACAAGCAAGTCCGCAGAAGAGGCAAGCATGGCCGCGTGGACCTTTACCCAGAAACACCTGATGGATGATTTTAAAGATGTGCACGTTATTGCCGCCCATATGCATGGTCGCGGGCTGGTTCACAAAAAAGGACCTGCTATCGCCACCGTCGAAGACTTCGAAGGCTTGAAACTGCGCGGGCCAAGCCGTCCCGCAACCTTATTGCTGGATAAACTCGGTGCGACTCCGGTGGGCATGCCCGTGCCTGCTTTCCCAGAAGCCCTGTCAAAAGGCGTAGTGGATGGCGGTGTCATCACATGGGAAATGGCCCCGTCGCTGAAGCTGAACGAGCTGACTGACAGCCATACGGATGTTGCGGGCGATCAGTCGCTATACAACCTTTATTTCATCTGGGCGATGAACAAAGACCGCTATGCCGGTTTGCCCGATGATCTGAAGGCCGTGATTGATGCGAACTCTGGTCTGATGACCAGCGCGTGGGCCGGTCGTGCCCATGACATTGGCGATCAGGAAGGCCGCGCTGTGATGGTTTCGTCTGGCAACCAGATCGCCGAAATGAGCCAGCCCGAGACCGTTCGCGTTCAAGCCTTGGGCGCGCAGGTCACCGCGGAATGGATCGAAGACATGACATCCAAAGGATTGGACGGTGCAGGGTTGGTCGAAGATGCCCGCGCCGCAGTAACAGAGGCGTCGGCTTTGACGCACTAAGGGGTTGCGCGCACGGTTGTGTGGTTAAGTGTGGAGTGCGCGCGCACGAGCCTTCGACTTCGGTCGGAGGCTCACTTTCGTTGTGAGTGGCGTCGAGATTACTGGTCGTCAAGTTCGCGGTATGCTTGATCGCGCAACAGTTTCAACAACATGGTCTCGCCCTGCCACGGCATCACCGCGTCATGGATGAACACCGGTGCTGGCCGCGGCTTGGGTGGCGCTGTTTTGGCTTTATCTGGCGCAGTCTTGCCGGACCAAAGCGGAAAGGTGAGCGTTCGGATCATGGGTCACCTCTAGCACATTTACGCTAATCTGTCCGCGATAGAATGGTGATATGCGTATCGCCGTACTTTCGGGTGTCTTCACGCGCAAACCCGTCAATGGCCATCATCGGTGCGTTTTCTTCCCAGACGATCAAGGCATCCTCAGTCAACCATCCACCGTTCATAGCTGCGCTTAACGCGGCCCGCCCTAGGGATTTTCCATAAGGCGGATCAAGAAATACGAGATCATATGGATCAACCGAACACTCGGACAGCTTTGTCGCATCGCGCGTCAAAACCTGAGTTTCATCCGCACTTTTGGTCAAAGCAATGTTCTGCTTGATCAGCGACAAAGCTTTGCGCCCGTCATCGACAAATGTGACGTGGGTAGCTCCGCGCGACAAAGCCTCTAGCCCCAATGCCCCTGTGCCCGCAAACAGATCCAATACGCGGCAGCCGTCCGGCGCACCGTAGCGCATAAGCATCGAAAACAGGCTTTCCCGCACACGGTCAGAGGTCGGGCGCAAATGTGCGCCTGCGTCGCCTTTTCCAACTTTGGCCAGCGCAAGCCCGCGATACTGGCCCGCGATGATCCTCATGCTTTCAGCAAGGCTTTCATGTCTGTGTCAGGGTCTGCGATGACGCTTGGGGCGGGGGATTTGCCCGCCTCGATCAGCCGTTTTCCGATCATGTAGTTGCGTGGATCGTTCATCGCATCCACCGCCAACAGCGTATCCCCTTGGTAATACCAAAACGACACCGCGTCGTCTGTCCGGCGCTCGACTACCTGATCGTAGCCGGTGTTCAGCCCCGCGATCTGCAGCTTGGTGTCATATTGATCTGACCAGAACCACGGATTTGGCACATAGTCTTTGCCCGCACCCATCAGGTTTGCAGCCACCGCTTCGGCCTGATCAATGGCGTTTTGAACAGATTCAAGCCGGATCATATCGCCTTTGTAGGGGAAGACAGCGCAATCGCCAGCAGCCCAAATGGACGGATCAGAGGTGCAGCCTTGGGCATCAACGACGATCCCGTTGTCGACAGTAACGCCAGCGCTTTCGGCCAAAGCCGAGGCCGGTGCGATCCCGACGCCCACGATGACCACATCTGCATCAATCTGCGACCCGTCGGTCAGCTTGGCCCCTGTTACATTGGTCTCACCCGTCAAATGGTCTAGCCCGACGCCTTCTTTGATTTCCACCCCATGCGCACCGTGCAAGGCGCGGAAATGATCCGACGTCTGCGGGGCCGCGACCCGTTGCAAAATGCGGTCTGCCATTTCAACCACTGTGACAGCCAGACCAAGCTTGGACGCCACGGCCGCTGCCTCTAGCCCGATGTAGCCCCCACCGACGATCAAAGCGCGTTTGCCTGCCGTCATCGCAGGGGCCATCGCATCCACGTCAGACAGGGTGCGCACGACATGAACCCCATCCAACGCGCCGCCGATCTTGGCGGGCAAACGGCGCGGGTCTGATCCTGTTGTGAACACAAGATCATCATAGGCAAGTGTTTCGCCCCCAACGATCAAGGTCTTGGCCTGCGTATCCACCGCTGTCACAGGCTGGCCCAGCCGCAAGGTGATGTCATGGTCGGCATAAAAGCTAAGCGGGCGCAGATAGAGCCGTTCCAACGCCATGTCGCCCAGAAGGTAAGCCTTGGACAATGGCGGGCGCTGATAGGGAGGCTCAGCCTCTGCCCCGATCAGAGTTACTGCCCCATCAAATCCGTCATTGCGCAGCTTTGCGACAAGCGAAGATCCCGCCTGCCCTGCCCCGATCACAACGATGTGCCGCATAGTCATTCCCTTCGGATAAGGTCGCGCCCTCAGATTAGGCTGGTCGGCCTGCGCCTTGGACCCTATATCGAAGAAAGAACAGAACGCAATTGCATCAAAAGGGGCAATCCAAATGGCGATCAAACAAGGCGACGCGCTTCCAGAAGTATCAATGGTTCAGATGGGTGCAGAAGGGCCGGAAGCGGTGTCTTTGGCTGACAAACTGAAAGGCCGCAAAGTGGTCGTTTTCGCGGTTCCGGGCGCCTATACCCCGACCTGTCATTCAGCGCACGTTCCAAGCTTTATCCGAACCAAGGATCAATTCGATGCCAAAGGTGTGGATGAGATTATCTGCGTGTCGGTCAACGACCCGTTCGTACTGAAAGCATGGGGCGAGGCCACAGGCGCGACCGAAGCTGGCATTACAATGCTGTCCGACGCTACTTCTGAGTTCACCACAGGCATCGGCATGAACTTTGACGCCCCACCCGCAGGCTTGATGGCCCGATCAAAGCGGTATGCGATGTTGGTCGAAGACGGCAAAGTCACACTGCTGCAAGAAGAAGAAAACCCCGGCGTCTGCGACGTATCGGGTGGCGAAGGATTGTTGGCGTCGATGTAAACGCAGCCAAATATCTGAAAAGAACGGGGCCAATCGCGGCCCCGTTTTTTTATTCCGCCAATGCGTCCATTTTGCGGGCGAGCTTAGCATCGAGCGCGGACAACCCGTCTACATCATGGGTCGTCAGGACAACATTGACGGTCTTATAAACATTGTCCCATTCCGGATGATGTCCCCACTTTTCCGCCCAGATCGCCACGCGGGTCATCCAGCCAAAGGCATCCACGAAGTTTTTAAACACGAACGTCTTACGGATCGCGTCGCGTCCGTCGACCATTTCCCAGCCCGTTTCGAACAAGGGTTCAAGCAACGGGCCACGGGTTTCGTCAGACAGTTTCTCGGTCATTGTTGTTCCTCTACGTCTATGGATTTGAACGGCCCGTAGGACGTCAATATCTCAATCTCATCTTCAATGGCAGCACGCTCGGCCTTTAGATAGTCCTCAACTGCGCCGGCAAAACCCGCATCCCCGATCCAATGCAGCGAATGGGTGGGCGCAGGCAAGTATCCGCGCGCCAGTTTGTGTTCGCCCTGCGCGCCCGCCTCAACGCGGGCCAAACCATGATCTATCGCCCATTCGATGGCTCTATAGTAGCACAGCTCAAAATGCAGAAAGGGATGGTGTTCGGTACATCCCCAATAGCGACCGAACAAAGCCTGCGCACCGATGAAGTTCAAAGCTCCAGCAACATAACGCCCGTCGCGTTCAGCCAGCACGAGCACCATATCTTTTCGCAGAGTTTCTTGTGCCAGATCAAAGAAGCGCCGCGTTAGGTAAGGCGTTCCCCATTTGCGCGCGCCTGTGTCTTGGTAGAAGACCCAAAACGCGTCCCAGTGTTCCGGCTGGATTTGATCGCCTGTTAGCACATGGATTTGCCCGCCAAACCCGTTCGCTTGCGCGCGTTCTTTGCGGATCATTTTGCGTTTGCGTGAGGCCAGCGAATCCAAAAACGCATCGAAATCAGCGTAGCCATCGTTAAGCCAATGAAACTGCTGGGTAACGCGGTGCATCAGGCCCATGTCGGTTCCGGCCGTCGCCTCGTCTTCGGTGCAAAAGGTCATGTGAATGGACGACACTTGATTGTCTGCAGCCAGCTGCACAGCGCCTTGGATCAAGGCCGATTGCGCGGTGGCTGCATATTCGGGACGCACCAGCAATCGCCGCCCCGACGCAGGCGTATGCGGCACGGCGATTTGAAGTTTGGGGTAATACCGCCCACCTGCGCGTTCATAGGCATGCGCCCAGTTGTGGTCGAAGATATATTCGCCCTGACTATGGTTTTTAGCATACATCGGGGCGACACCGATCAGCAGATCGTCTTGATAGGCACTTAGATACTGGGGCTGCCAGCCGGTTCCTGCACCGACAGAGCCTGATTGTTCCAGCGCTAACAGAAAGCGATGCGTCGTGAAGGGATCAACCGGATGCGCAGATCCTTCGGGGCAGGCGCAAGCATCCCAATCCTCTGCCGCGATCTGGCTGAGGCTGTTCAGGACCCGAATTTCAATCTGACTGTCGGCCATCTTGCCTCACTTTACCCGTTTAATGTGATGCAAAACGGGCGGGGTTCAAGCCGGATGCGGGGCAAGATAGCCCTCAAACGTGATGTTATCCGCGATCTGACGCGCTTGTGCTTCGGACTTGGGCGATTTGACAGTCCAACAGAGCACGGGCACGCCGCTCAGCTTCAAATCAAGCACACGAGGGCGGTCGAGATCGCTTACCTCATGGCTGATAAATGAACTGCCCGTTCGGTCAAAATCTGGAATTTCGCGCAAATCGTTGCACAGGGTTTCACTAAGTGGCCAGTCTTCAGGGCGATAGGCGCTTGTCACCAATCCGCGTGGAATGGCGGGGGCCAGTTCAGACAACGCCGCAACGCTATGGGGGTTGAACGACATCAAGGCTAAAGGGCCTTGGTAGCCTTGCAAACCCGCCACCGTTGCGCGTTCCAAAGGCCCGACATCTGTCCCCATCGCACCGTCCTGATCTTTGATCTCAATCAGCAGGGGCACTTGGCCAGCCACCAGATCAAGAACCTCGGTCAGTGTCGGAATGCCCTCATCGCCGCCGGACAGCGGTACAGTCCCAAGTTGAACTGCAGACTGGACGGCCACTGGCCCCTCTGCTTCGGTCAAACGCTCTAGGCTGTAATCGTGGAAGACCATCGCGACATGGTCGGCAGACAGTTGCACATCAATCTCAATGCCATAGCCCTTTGAGATCGCCGCTTTGATCGCAGCACGGCTGTTTTCGGGCCGCCCGTCGGTGACATCATGCAAAGCGCGATGCGCCAAGGGCACTTTTAGAAAGGCGGCCGGAAGACGGGTCATACGATTTGAAAGATGCCTTCGATTTCGACAGCGACACCAAAGGGCAGACTAGCTGCAGAAACAGCTGACCGGGAATGACGGCCCGCGTCGCCCAGCGCTTCGGCTAAGAAGTCAGAGGCTCCGTTTACGACCTTGGGTTGGTCGGTGAAATCGCCCGTAGAATTAACAAATCCGGTCAGTTTGACGACGCGCACGAGACGGTCAATATCGCCCCCGCAAGCGGCTTTCACCTGAGCCAGCAAGCTGATCGCACAGGTTTTGGCTGCCGCTGCTCCGTCCTCAACAGACATATCCGCGCCCAACTTGCCAACGATAAATCCGTCCGGTCCAGCCGAAATTTGACCCGACACATATACAATATCACCGACTTGTACGAAGGGCACATAATTGGCCGCAGGCGCAGGCGCGTCGGGCAAGGTCACGCCCATCTCGGCGAGTTTTTCTGTGATGCTCATGTCTTGGTTCCCTAATTTTGAACGTCAGGAACAAGCTACCGAGGATATTCGACCGCGAAAAGCGACAAATCAGCTTTCGCGGAACGCAGCCACGAAATAATCGGAAAGCGGCTTGAGCAAATACGCCAGCGGGGACCTGTCCGCGGTTCTGATATAGGCCTCAACCGGCATGCCGGGCACAAGCGTGGTGCCTTCGGGCAAGCGCGCCAGTTCGCCTTCATCAACTGTGATCTCAGCACGGAAATACGTCAGGCCGGTCCGGTCATCGTCAAATGCATCTGCCGATAGTTGTTCGACCTTGCCGAAGAGTTCAGGCGTTGTGCGTTGGTCGAGTGCTGAAAAGCGCAGGCTGACCTCTTGGCCGACGATCACTTCGTCCACGTGGATCGGTTCGACCTGCACCGCAATCACCAAAGGCCGATCTTGCGGCACCAAATACATCAGCGGGTCAGCAGGGCGAATAACGGATCGTGGCGTGCGCACTTGCAAGCCATAGATCACGCCCGACACGGGCGCACGGATATCCATCCGGTCCAGTTCTTCCTTCAAAGACCGGCGCTGTTCGGCCAGTTCCAATTCGCGGAAACCGAGATCGCGTAGAGTTGTGATGGCTTCTTCACGCCGCGCAGTCGCAAGCTTGAGGACTTCGATATCAATCTCCGTGACACGACCTTCGGCCTGCGCCTTGCTTGCGGCGAGTTCGCCCAAAGTGCCGTTCAAATTGGCAGCTTCGCGTTGCAGGTTCAAAACGGTGCCCGCCTGCGCCAAGCCGCGATCCAGCAAGGATTGTTGGTTGGTCAGTTCCTGTTCAATCAGATCAAGCTGCGTCGCAAGCGAGGCTTGCTGCGCTTCGATACCTTCGATCTGGCTGGAAATTTGGCCATTGCGTTTGGCAAGTTGTTCGATTTCACGGGCAATAGATGCACCACGCGCTTCAAACAGCCGTTCTTGACCGTCGACCAGGTTTTTAACATCCGCGCTTTTGTCGGCCTCCATCAGCAGGTCTTCATCGAAGACAACTGTATCGGCTTCATCACGCTCAGCCTCTAGCCGCGCACGGCGGGCCATCAGTTCAAAAAGCTGCCCTTCTGTGATCAGCAATGTCGACCGCAACTGGTTTGTGTCCAGCTTGATCAATACATCACCAGCAGCAACGCTTTCGCCTTCGTCGATGTAGATTTCTTCAACAATTCCGCCGTCGCGGTGTTGAACCACTTGCCTGTTTTGATCGACTTCGATTTTGCCAGATGTCACAACAGCGCCTGCGATATTGCTGAACACAGCCCATGTGCCGAAGCCGCCAACCAGCGTCAAAAGCCCGACGAACCCGATGATCAATGGCATACGGGCAGACCACCTAGAGTTGCTCATGATACGCCTCCGGCGGTTGCAGCCTCTTTGGCTTTTTGAATTTGTTTGTGGTTTTGGACCAGTTCTTTCAACACATCGTCTTTTGGTCCGAATGCAGCGCGAACGCCACCTTCGATCATCAACAACATATCACATTCCTGAATGGCCGCTGGCCGGTGGGCCATAATCAACACTGATTTGCCTTCGGATTTGAGCGCCCGGATAGCGTGGTTCAAAGCCTGCGATCCTTCGTTATCAAGGTTCGAGTTCGGCTCATCCAAAATCACGATCACCGGATCATCGAACAATGCCCGCGCCAACCCGATCCGCTGGACCTGACCGCCCGAAAGCTGGCCTTGGCCGGTGCTAATCATAGTGTCGTATCCATCTGGCAGGCTGACAATCATATCATGTGCCGCCGCCTTTTTGGCTGCTGCCACAACTTTCTTGGCATCCGGTTCAAGATGTAGGCGCGCGATGTTTTCTGAAATCGTGCCATCAAACAGCTGCACCCGCTGGGGCAGATAACCGATGTGCTGGCCCAGAACATCGGGTGCATACTGCGACAAGGCAGCCCCATCGAGACGGATGTGCCCGCCCGCAGGACGCCACAGCCCAGTCAAAGCTTTCGCAAGCGTTGATTTACCCGACCCACTTGGGCCGATCACACCAATGGCCTGCCCAGGCTCAACCTTGAAGCTGACTGTTTTCAATGCAGCCTGTTTCTGGCCCGGCGCTACGACTGTCAGGTTCGACACGTCAAGCTTGGCTTTGGGTTTCGGCAATTCTGTGCGTTCGCCTTCTTCGGGAACCGTGCCCAAAAGCTCGGCCATAGAGGTCCAGCCTTTCATAGCGCGCTGTACCGATTGCCACTGGCCCAACAACATCTCAATCGGAGCCAACGCACGACCAAGCAAGATCGAACCCGCAATCATCGCACCGGGGGTCAACTGCCCTTGAAGCACCAGATAGGCCCCAAGACCCAGCATCGCGGACTGCAAGAACAACCGCAGCGTTTTGGTGGCGGATTGGAACGATCCACCGATGTCGGAAGCGGTAATTTGCTGGGTCAGCGCCGTGTCACGCTTGGTCTGCCAGCGATCAAAGGCAGCCCCACGCATGCCCATCGACTGCACCATGTCAGCTTCGTTGCGAATCTGGTCGGACATCATATTGGCCTGATGACCAGAGGCATTGGCCCGTTGCACAGGCAGCTTCGATAGCCATTGGTTGGCAAGCGTGATTATAATTAGCAGGGCCCCACCGCAAAGCGCCAGATAACCGAGCCACGGATGGAAAATGAAAATCCCGATGAAGAACAGAGGCGTCCACGGCAAATCAAAGAACGCCATCAAAACAGGCGACACCATCAACCGCTGCACGGATTCCAGATCGGACAAAGCGGTTTGAGTGTTCACATCCGGCGCAATCGCAGATTTGCGGATCACGGCATCAAACACACGCCGATCCAGCCGAGATTGGAACCGAGCACCGACACGTCCCATAACCCGACCGCGCACATATTCCATCAAGCCCATGATCCCGTAGAGGAACACAACCAGCAACGATAAGGCGATCAGCGTCGCCTCGGACCGGCTGCCCAAAACGCGGTCATAGACCTGCAACATGTAAATCGGCCCTGTCAGCATCAGCATGTTTGCGAAAAAACTGAAAATACCGACGGCCCAATACAGTCCGCGGCTTTCACGGCGGGCGGCGCGAAGCTCCTCGCGGCCGCGTTCGAGTGTTGCTGTGTCCACCTGTTGGCACCTTTCTGCCGGTTCTGCTGACCTTCTGGTAGCAGACCGTTCCTTACTATAACCTTTGCACTATGACATTTTGACTCTGGCACTCTTTTCTTGGTGGCGCAGGCCCGCATAGCGACTTATCTACTCAAGGGACCGTTTACGCAGAATTTCAGGGGAATTCTATTGGTACGTATCATCCATACGCCGTTTCTTGCCAAAGCGTTGCGCAAGATCACCGCATTGACAGGTTTGCTTGCGGTAGCGGCCTGCTCCACACCGGACGGGACCGCCCCTGTGGCGTCTGGCATCAACGATCCCAATGAGCAGCGCAACCGCAAGGTTCATGCGTTCAACAAAGGGCTCGACCGTGCAATCGTGCGCCCTGTTGCCGTCGCCTACACCACGGTTACCCCTGATCCGCTGGAAGACGGGATCAGCAATATGGCCAATAACCTTGGCACCCCCAATACAATCGTCAACAACCTGCTTCAGGGGGATTTGGCCGGTGCGGGTGTGTCCACAGGTCGGTTCTTGATGAATTCAACCATCGGCCTTGGCGGGTTTATCGATGCGGCTACGGCCTTCAATATGCCTGAGGCCAATACTGACTTTGGTGAAACACTATACGTTTGGGGTGCAGCAGAAGGCCCTTATACAGAAGTCCCGATTACTGGCCCCGCCACACAGCGCGATGCCACGGGACAAATTGTTGATCTGTTTCTTGACCCGCTATCCTACAGGCTGCCGAATCCCGAAGGGTACTACAAAACCGGCATCACTGCGGTGGGCAAAGTCGGCCAGCGTGGTCGGTTCGCCGATACCGTGGATTCCGTTTTGTACGATAGCGCCGACAGCTACACCCAATCTCGCCTGATCTATCTGCAAAATCGCCGGTTTGAGTTGAACAAAGGCGAAGACACCACATATGACGATCCGTACTCAGACCCCTACGAGGACCCTTATGCCCAGTAACCTGACCCGTCGCGTTTTCATCGCCAGTGCAGCCGCAGCCACCCTGCCTTTGCCTGCGTTGGCCTTGTCGGAAGCACAAGCAAAATCACTGGTCGACAAGCTGGTCGCACAAATCAACAAGGTGATTGCATCTGGTAAGTCCGAAGGCGCTATGATCCGCGACTTTGAAAAGATCTTCGTGCGCTACGCAGACACAAACATCATGGCGCGTTACGTTCTTGGTGCGGATGCCCGCAGCGCCAGCGCAGGCCAGATGAAGAAGTTCACTCGCGCTTTTCAAGGCTATATCTCCCGAAAGTACGGCAAGCGGTTTCGTGAATTCATTGGTGGCCGTGTGGACGTCACCGGGTCACGCAAGATCAAAAGCGGATATGAAATCAAATCCGTGGTCACCCTGCGCGGTCAAAGCCCGTTTGAGGTGATCTTTCTGGTGTCCGACAAGTCCGGCAAACCGCTGTTCTTCAATATGTTCATCGAAGGCATCAACTTGCTGCTCACAGAACGGTCTGAAATCGGGTCATTGCTGGACAAGCGCAAGGGCAATCTGGATCAGCTTACCGCCGACCTGGGCGCGACAGGGTAAGGCCTATCTGTCGCCCGCAGTCGGATCACGTCGCACTGTACCGTTGCCGCCGCCGCCAAGCAGATCGCGCAACAGCTTTTCGATGCCGCCCCCGCCCTGTCCGTTGACCGGTTGATTAAACTCTCTCAGCGTGGGCGCAGCGGGTTCAGGCTGTAGCATTGGCAGAGGTCTGTTTGGCAACCCCTCATGCGCACGGCTCATGACTTCGCGGAAGATCTCGGCTGGCAGGCCGCCTCCCGTTACACCTGTCAGCGGTGTGTTGTCGTCATACCCCATCCAAACCGCCGCCACATAGTCTGCAGAGAACCCGACAAACCAAGCATCCCGCGCGGCTTGCGTTGTTCCTGTCTTGCCCGCGATCTGACGACCACCAAAGGCCGCCCGCCCGCCGGACCCGTTGGAAACGACCTTTTCCATCATAAAGATCAGCTGCCGTGCTGCGTCTTCTTGAATGACCCGCTCACCGATGCCGGTGCCGGTTCCAATCAAAGGCTCGTCATCGCCCAACAGCTTCAATTCGGTCAGCCCGTAGGGGGTTACCGATGACCCACCGTTCAAGATACCTGCATAGGCACCCGTCATATTGATAAGCGTGCTTTCAGACGCACCAAGCGCCAGTGCTGGACCAAGAGCAAGGTCGCCTTCAAGCCCGAAATCCGCAGCCACAGTGCGCACCAGATCGAGCCCGACGCTTTCCGCGACTTTCACAGCCGGAATATTGAGCGAGTCCTTCAACGACTGCGTCAGGGTCACGTCGCCGTAGTATTTGTTGGTGTAGTTCTTCGGACACCATTCGCCAGAGCCGGGGATATTCCAACAGGTCGGTTCATCCAGGACGTAGTCATTGGGGGAATATCCAAGCTCCAAAGCGGTCGCATAAACAAAGGGTTTGAACGCAGATCCGGTCTGGCGCAGCGCTTGGGTTGCGCGGTTGAACCCACCCGAGACCTTTTGACGTCCGCCCACCATGGCGCGCACAGCCCCATCGGCCGACATGACGATCACGGCGGCCTGCGCTTCGGACCCTTTGCGCACCTTGTTTTCAAACACCCAAGCCAGCCCGTCTTCAGCCGCTTTCTGGATGCGCTGATCTAGAGTGGTGCGGATAATGACATCTTCTGTCGTGTCGCGGGTAAAGAACTCAGGTCCAGTCGACATGACCCAATCCGCAAAGTATCCGCCTGCGCGCTTTTCAGCAGCCTCAGAAAGTACGGCAGGGTTCGCGCGGGATACGGCTTCTTCTTCGGGGGTCAAATAGCCCTGTTCGCGCATAAGGCGCAGAACAGTGGCGGCGCGGTTCCGGCTGCGATCCAGATTGGCGGTTGGGGACAATGTGGTGGGGGCGGTCAAAAGGCCGGCCAGCATTGCACCTTCGGGCGGGGTCACTTCGTTGGCGGATTTGCCGAAGAACCGCTGAGACGCGGCCTCTGCCCCATATGCACCGCCACCCATGTAAGCACGGTTGAGGTAGATCGACAGGATATCGTCCTTGGAGTACTTTAGCTCCATCGCCATCGCATAGATCATTTCCTGAACTTTGCGTTGGATTGTGCCGCGTCGGCATTCACGTTCGTACTGTTGTTCGGTCTGACCACTGGTGGGATCAAAGGGTTCACCCATACACAGCAGTTTTGCCGTTTGTTGGGTCAACGTAGAGCCGCCATTTCCCGACAAAGGACCACGACCTTCGCGCAGGTTTATGCGGATGGCACTGGCGATCCCGCGCGGGGACACGCCCCAGTGGCCATAGAACCGTTTGTCCTCAGTGGCGATGATCGCGTTCTTGAGATGCGGGGAGACAGTATCTGCGGTCACAACGCCGCCAAACTGGTCACCGCGCCACGCAAATACCTTGCCTTCGGTGTCGAGCATGGTGACCGAGCCTTTTGCGCGCCCATCGAGAACTTCGATCAAAGGGGGCAAGGTTGTATAGAAATACCCAATTGCCAGGCCCAGAACCAGAACGCCAAGGGCAGTCACGCGCCAACCGACACCCCAGATGATTTTCCAAATCCAGCGGAAGATGGCGCGAAAGAAACGAGACACCGGATTACGCTTTACCGCCTTCTTTTTGCGACGCGGATTGGTTGTCACCTTCGGCTTGGTACTGGATTTGCGTTTAGACGACGCCGGAGCGCGTTTGTCCGCCACCAAAGGTGGTTTGCGACGATTGTTATTGGTCATGAAGGTCCTGCCCGGCCCGTAGTATTTTTCCCAAGATACACATTCAGCTTCGGAATGTTGAGGGAAAGGCACCAGAACATTCCCTTTTTATTGCGCACATTTTTTGAGCATTTGTAATTTTTTGTGCAAAAATTGTGCACTTTGGTCAATTTTGAGGGGGCAGTGCTTAAGAGCTGTTCTTTTCAAGAGCCTGCGACTCGGTCTCTTTCTCATCCTGCAAAGACAACGCGCTCGAAGGCGCAGCACGAAAAGGGGACATGCGTGAAACTGATTATTGCAACGATCAAACCGTTCAAACTGGAGGAGGTTCGCGAAGCGCTGACCGAGGCCGGTGTACGCGGAATGATGGTCACAGAGATTAAGGGGTTCGGCTCTCAATCCGGACACACAGAGATTTACCGCGGCGCGGAATACGCCGTGAACTTTGTACCGAAGATCAAAATCGAAATCGTGGTGAGCGCGGCTATGACCGACCAAATCGTTGAGACGATCGCGAAAACCGCTCAGACGGGCAAGATCGGCGACGGTAAGATTTTTGTTCTGGACGTTCAGCAAGCGGTGCGCGTGCGGACCGGCGAAACAAACGATGATGCGCTGTAAACCAGCACGCAATTCAAGGGGAATACGACACATGAAACTGATGAAATCAATCGCAACAGTTGGCGCTTTGAGCCTGTTGCCAACACTGGCCTTGGCCCAAGACGGCCCGACGCCCGGTGTGAATGCCTCGACCGATACGGTCTTTATTTTGAACTCTCTTTTGTTCCTTGTGGGCGGCTTTCTGGTGTTCTGGATGGCAGCGGGCTTTACCATGCTCGAAGCGGGTTTGGTGCGCGGCAAGAACGTGACCATGCAGCTGACCAAAAACATGGGGCTCTTTTCGCTGGCCGCTTTGGCCTATTACGCTTTCGGCTATAACCTGATGTACCCCTTGGGCACATGGATGACAGAAGGCATCGTGTCTGGCGTCTTTGGTCCTGCGGTTTTGGAAGCCGTTGGTGTCGCAGCCGATGCTGCTGACGACTATTCCTATGCATCGACTGGGTCGGACTTCTTCTTTCAGTTGATGTTCTGTGCTGCGACCGCTTCGATCGTGTCTGGCACCGTGGCCGAGCGTATCAAATTGTGGCCCTTCCTGATCTTCGTGATCATCCTGACCGGCATCATCTATCCGCTGCAAGCCAGCTGGAAATGGGGCGGTGGCTTCTTGGACGAAATGGGTTTCCTTGACTTCGCGGGCTCTACGGTTGTGCACTCCGTCGGTGGCTGGGCTGCTTTGGTCGGCGCGTTGATCCTTGGACCACGCATCGGCAAGTACAACAAAGAAGGCAAAACAGTTCCGATGCCGGGTTCCAACCTGCCATTGGCCACGCTGGGTACCTTCATCCTGTGGATGGGATGGTTCGGCTTTAACGGTGGTTCTCAACTTGCGATGGGCACTGTAGGCGACGTCGCCGACATCAGCCGCATCTTCGCTAATACCAACACGGCCGCAGCCGGTGGTGCAATCGCCGCATTGATCCTGACCCAAGTCATGTACAAGAAGCCTGACCTTACAATGGTACTGAACGGTGCCTTGGCCGGTCTGGTGTCGATCACGGCAGAGCCTTTGACCCCAACCTTGGGTGGCGCAACCTTGATCGGTGCAGTTGGTGGTGTGATCGTGGTCTTCGCGGTTCCATTCCTCGACAAGCTGAAAATCGACGATGTTGTTGGTGCGATCCCTGTCCACCTTTTTGCCGGTATCTGGGGAACCATCGCGGTTTGCTTCACGAACCCGGACGCATCCATGGGTGTTCAGCTTTATTCCATCCTTGTGGTTGGCATCTTCACAATCGTCGCCTCTGGTATCGTCTGGTTCATCCTGAAAGCCGTCACCGGCATCCGGGTTGATGAAGAAGCCGAAGTAATGGGGCTCGACATGGCCGAGCTAGGCATGGAAGCCTATCCTGAATTCTCAAAAGGCTAAGTTCCTCCCTCAATTAGTCTGAGAAACCAAAGACCTCCGATGTTTGCGCATCGGGGGTTTTTTTGTGCCTTGTTGGAATCCACGTGTTTTGAGTATTTGAGAAAGGGTAAAGGGTCAGATGCCGCAATCAACAATGGCTTTCGCCAAGATCGGGATCGACTGCTTGTTCAGCCCCGCAATGTTCATACGGCTGTCGCCCACCATATAGATCCCGTAGTCTACCCGCATTTTCTCAACCAAGTCAGGCGTGGTTCCCAGCCGCGAGAACATGCCTCTGTGTTGTGCCAGAAAGCCGAACCGGTCTGATCCGGACACCCGTTGCAATTCGTCCGCGAGCGCCTGTCGCAAGTCCAGCATGCTCAGCCGCACCGTCTCCAGTTCTTGCGCCCAGTTTTCTCGAAGCCCTTCGTCGTTCAGGATCATCGTCACCAGCCGCGCCCCGTGATCCGGCGGGAAGGAATAGTTTTGTCTGTTCAGGAACGCCAAAGTGTCTTGGGAAAGCCCCCGCTGCGCGGCGTCTTGCGAGACAGCCATCAACAGCCCCGTCCGTTCGCGGTAAATCCCGAAGTTCTTGGAGCAACTGGCCGCGATCAAACATTCCGGCACGGATGCGGCCACCAATCGCGTGGCCTGCGCATCTGTATCCAACCCTTCGCCGAACCCCTGATACGCGATATCGACCATCGGCACGGCACCTGTTTTCAGCAGGACATCAATGACCGCCTGCCATTCCACAAGGTTTAGGTTTGCCCCCGTCGGATTGTGACAACACCCATGCAGAAGAACCACATCGCCTGCGCGCGCTGTGCTGATGTCTTCGATCATCCCGTTGAAATCAACGCCGCGTGTCTCGCTGTCAAAGTACCGATACGCGACCCGTTCCATCCCTAGATAGTCCAGCATGGACAGATGGTTCGGCCACGTCGGATCAGACACAAAGACGCGGGCCTTCGGATTGGCCAGCCGGATCATCTCAAAGGCTTGCCGTACAGCCCCTGTTCCGCCGGGCGTCGCTGCGGCTGCCACTTGCGCGCGCTGGACAGCATCGCCGAGCACGAGAGATATCATCGCATCCGAGAACGCCGGATCACCGGTCAGCCCAACGTAGGACTTTGTGGATTGATCTTCCCACAGCCGGTGTTCGGCCTCTTTGACCGATGCCATAACAGGGGTGTTGCCCGATGCGTCTTTGTAGACCCCGACGCCAAGATCGACCTTGGCCTCGCGTGGGTCGTCCTTGAACTGCTGCATCAGCATCAAAATCTTGTCAGGGTCTTGGGCTTCAAGCGCATTAAACATCAGGCGTCTCCGTCCGCGATTGGCAAGGTGGGGGACATGCCCCACTCTGCCCATGATCCATCATAAAGCGCATGGTCTGTCTTGCCGATCCGCTCCAGCGCGAGACACAGGATCCCGGCTGTAACCCCAGACCCGCACGTGGTGATCGCAGGTTTGGACAGATCGACGCCCGCAGCTTCAAAGGTTTGGCGCAGGGTCGCGGCAGGCAACATCGTGCCATCCTTGGCCAGCAATGTCGTGAACGGGACATTCCGCGATCCCGGGATATGACCAGAGCGCAATCCTGCACGAGGCTCATGCGCGGTGCCTGCGAAACGGGCCGCAGATCGGGCGTCCACAATCTCATAATCGCCAAGCTTGGCTGCAGCTGACACTTGGGTCACGTCCCGCACCATCTGGTTTTGAAAGCGCACCGTCATATGGCGATCTCGCACCAGCGGCGGCATATCCTCGACCGGACGACCTTCGGCCTGCCATTTCGGCAAACCACCATCCAAAACGGCCACATTCATTTGCCCCATAAGACGGAACAACCACCACACGCGGGCGGCGGAATTCAGACCTGCGCCATCATAGACGACCACCTGATGCCCGTCGCCAATGCCCATCGCGCGCATACGGGACATAAATTTCTCAACCGGCGGGGCCATGTGCGGCAAGTCAGAGCGATGGTCGCTGATTTCATCAATGTCAAAGAACCGGGCACCGGGAATATGGGCCGCATCGTATTCGGCCTTTGGGTCTCGTCCGGCATCAGGCAGATACAACGACCCGTCCAGGATGCGCAGATCAGGGTCTTTCAGATGAGTGGCAAGCCAGTCCGTGGAAACCAGCGTTTTTGTGTCGTCAGCCATGACATATCCCTCGCGGCAGGTGTAGCCACTCGTGCCTAGCGTTCTGAGGGATTTGAGGCAAGGCCGAGGGCGCGGGTTTGACCGGCCCTCGACCCAAAAAGCAACTTACTTGCCCATCATGTTCTTCAGCATTCCGACAACTGCCAGAACAACGCCGCCACCGACGCCGCCGCCAGCGACCTGACCGATGATGGACCCGATGTCCAATCCGCCCGCCGCAGCCGCAGCATCAGGGGCCGCGCCCAACATGCCAAGGATGGATCCGCCCAGACCACCGCCCACAAGACCGGAGATCGAGTTGATCAAGGGACCTTGGTTCAGGTTTTTAAGCAAACCGCCCGCAAGATTACCCCCTGCCGCGCCTGCAATCAGACTAATCAAAAGTTCCATAGTGTTCCCCCATTTGGATCGTTTGGCCCTACCACGCCAGCAATCGGCGTCGTTTCAACAGCCAACACAATAATGCCTAAAAAATAGGCGTCATGCAGGGAAAACTTGGGGAATAGAGCTTCAAAGCGCAACATAATACAGGTGCGTTGCAGAATTACCCGTGATCTTTCATCAAACGGGCCTTCTGACGGGACCAATCGCGCTTGGCTTCGGTTTCGCGCTTGTCGTGGTTCTTTTTGCCCTTCGCGATACCGATCTTCAATTTCGCCATACCTCGATGATTGAAGTACATGACCAAGGGCACAAGGGTCATCCCCTTGCGTTGGGTGGAATTCCACAATTCAGACAGCTGCTTGCGTGACACCAGCAACTTGCGCCGACGCCGTTCCTCGTGCTTGAACATTTTGGCTTGGGAATAGGGGGCGATGTAGCTGTTGACCAACCAAAGCTCTCCGTCCTCGACGGCCGCGTAGCTTTCGGCAATATTGGCCCCCCCGCCCCGCAACGATTTCACTTCGGACCCTTCAAGCATGATCCCGCATTCCACGTCATCTTCGATGGCGTAGTCGAACCGGGCGCGGCGGTTCTCGGCGATCACTTTGTAGTTTGGGTCGGATTTCGTTTGTGCCATGCTTGGGGATGTAAGCGCGACTCGGGGCCAGCGCAAGCGACTGCTGCTCAGCCAAGCTAACTGTTTGTTCATCCCATGCTGCCAAAGTCAGGGGATGTTGAAACATGGTCATCAGAATGGGGACTTAACGATGAAATTTATTGAACTACTTGTAATCACGCTGTTTTTTGCGGTCACCAGTGCCGCACATGCTGAAAGTCGGGTCTTGGTTTTGGGCGATTCCTTTATGACCTCGAACGGATCCCACAAAGCGTCCGTGCCACATGTTCTTGCCAAATTGACCGGCGCAAAGGTGCGCAGTCGGGCCGTCACCGGCGCGCGGTATCACTATTCGCTGCCGCTCAGCGGCGCGATGGGAATGAACATTACGAAACAATTCCGCCAAGGGAACTGGGATTGGATCGTGATCAACGGGGGTGGCAATGATCTTTGGATGGGATGTGGTTGCACCCGCTGTGCCAACCGGTTGGAACGTTTGATTTCATCCGACGGAATGCGCGGGTCAATTCCCGGTTTGGTCAGCCGCGCCCGTCAAACCGGCGCAAAAGTAATCTACGTGGGCTATCTGCGCAGCCCCGGCCTTGGTTCACCGATCGAAAGCTGTAGACCTGTCGGCGATGCTCTTGAGGCGCGGATCAACAAACTGGCGCAAGTAGACCAAGGCATCACCTTCGTTTCACTGGCTGACATGGTGCCGCATAGCGACCGCAGCTATCACGCGCTCGACATGATCCACCCCTCTCCGAAGGGCAGCGCGGCGGCGGCCCAACGGATTGCGCAGATCATGCAAGATACAAACGGGTAATAAAGGTTAGTCGCCAAGTTTGGCGTGCACCTCATTGAGATCAATCTCGCCAATAGGCATCTTGTTGGCGGGATTTTCGAAATCGTATTTGAACAGTTTGAAATCGCGTTTGAAGATTTCATAGACCAAGTGCATCGATAGATCATCGAAGTAGTCTTCAACCGGATGCGCGCGCTTGGGCCCGTGCCCTTCGCTTTCGTTGAACCGAGGGATTTTCGTGAGGTCAACTTTGTGACTGGTTTCGATGGAATCAAGCACGTCTTGCATCCCGTCGTTAAAACTTTCTGTCCATACGATCTTGTCGTAGGTGCCACCGTTCACAATAAATGTGCTGACATGGCCGGACATAGCGGACCAATGAATGTCGGGGTCCATAGGCTTACGCCACCGGATCGTATCGCGCGCGAACAGCAAGAAGCGGCGGAACGACTGGATTTGGTCGAACTCTTCCTTGCCATCGGGGCCGCCAACCTCAATCCCGTATTTCTGCACAAGCAGTGGCACCAGATTGCCACGATAGCGTTTACCGTTGCGCTGGATACCGCAAATCTTGTCGAAGAAGGACGATAGGATCCGTGTGTAAGGATTGCGCACACAAGTAAAGGCGTAAGACGCATGGGTCTGGACGTTCTTGGTGATCAGCTTCTGGCTGTCTTCCATCGCCCATTTGTGCATGCCCGCGGTTGCATCATGGATATCACCGTCGAAAAATTCACCGTGGTCCGAATAGTACATGATCTGCCCGATGGTCGAACAGGCACACTTAGGCACCACTCGATACACAACGCTTTCGGTCTCGGTCATCCAAGTTCCTGGAAAGCCCATACTGCGTCCTCTACTCTTGAAATCCGTCGGTTAGTCCGACGGCAAATTATGATTAAGCTCAAAAAAGCAAATAAAACGTGTTTATTCAATCTTAGAACCTCTTTATCTATATAAACAATAAAAGAAAAAGAGGCAGTTCGTTTCCAAAATGGCAAAAATTGCGTACATATTGCTGTGCCATAAGGATCCGAAGGCTATTGTCGAGCAAGCAGAGCGTTTGACAGCGGCGGGCGACTACATGTCGATCCACTTCGATGCGAGCGCAGATGCCGGTCAGTTTCAACAAGTCTCAGAGGCACTTCGCGACAACCCAAACGTCACTTTCGCCAAGAAACGCATCAAATGCGGTTGGGGTGAATGGTCGCTGGTTCAAGCCACCTTGTATGCGACCGAAGCCGCCGTAGAAGAATTCCCCCGCGCCACACATTTTTACATGCTGTCCGGTGACTGTATGGCGATCAAAACGGCCGAGTACATTCACCGGTTTCTGGACGAAAACGATCGCGACTTTATCGAAAGTTTTGATTACTTCGAAAGCGACTGGATCAAGACAGGCATGAAAGAAGAGCGGCTGATCTACCGACACTACTTCAATGAGCGCACCACCAAAACTCTGTTCTACGCCTCATATCGCGCCCAACAAAAACTGGGTCTGACGCGCAAAATTCCAGCCGATATTCAAGTTCAAATCGGCAGCCAATGGTGGTGCCTGCGCAGGCGCACCGTGGAATGGGTGTTGGATTTCACCCGTGCGCGCAAGGACGTCATGCGGTTTTTCCGGACCACGTGGATCCCTGATGAAACCTTCTTTCAAACCATCGTGCGACACATCGTGCCTGCTGCCGAAATTGAAAGCCGCACCCTGACGTTCTTGCTATTTTCCGACTACGGCATGCCGGTCAATTTCTATAATGATCACTATGACTTACTGCTGTCTCAAGACTATCTGTTCGCTCGAAAAATCAGCCCCGAAGCCCATGATCTGAAACGGCGCTTGGGACACCTATATGCTCAAGAGGGCATTGATTTCCAAATCTCGAACGAAGGGCGCAGCCTGTTCAAGTTCCTCAGCGGACGAGGCCGGATCGGGCGGCGGTTTGCCACCCGCTTTTGGGAAACGGAGTCCACTTTGGGGCGCGAACGTGAGTTGTTGATTGTCATCTGCAAAAAGTGGCACGTTGCAAAGCGCGTTTTGGAACGGATCAGACAGACCACCAATGTCCCCGCGATTGAGTATCTGTTTAACGAAGAGGCGACCGCGTTGCCTGATTTGGGCGGCATCCAATCGACGCTCGGCAAACGCACACGCCACAGACGCGCTTTGATGCGGATGCTTTTCGATTATTATCAAACCGACCGGCTTATCGTCTGTATGGACCCGGAAAACATCGATCTGCTTCAAGATTTCTGCTCTGATCGGTCCACGACGAAGCTGCTTGAAATCGAATGCCAGTTCACCAACGAATACCTGATCGGGCATGCTATGCGGGTCGGACTTGCGGGCGAGCGCACATCCCCCGACACGCTGGAACGCCTTTTACCGACCATCCGCAATGACATGACCTTTGAAAGCGATGCCATTCGCGACGCCGAGTTTGAGAATTACTATCGCATCCGTCAGGCCGACAGCCCCGATGAAAACGCTGACAAGCTTGCCGAGTTTCTGACAATCCCGAAAGACAAAGCTTTGGATATTTCCGACACCGAATATCTGTTTGCCGACTGACCCGAACCCGAGGCCCAAGATGACCTATACCTATGACGACCAGAACATTTTCGCCAAAATCTTGCGCGGTGAAATCCCGAACCAAACGGTTTTGGAAACCGAACACACGCTCGCTTTTGCAGATATCCAGCCACAAGCGCCTGTGCATGTTCTGGTGATCCCCAAGGGGCCTTACGTCTGTTATGATCACTTTGCCTTGCAAGCAACCGACGCCGAAATCGTCGACTATACCCGCGCCATTGGTCGTGTCTGCGAAATGACAGAGGTGCAGGCGAACGGCTTTCGCTTGATTTCAAATGCGGGCGAAAACGGGGTTCAGGAAGTCCCCCATTTGCATGTGCATATATTGGGCGGTCGGCGGATGGGACGCATGGTCCAACCCGCCCCCTAAGGTTTACGCCAGAATAAAGTCGTCCGCGTCCAGCGATGATCCACGCACGTGGTTGAGAATAAGCGTGTCGTCTTCGACCTGAAGCACTGTATACCATCTGTTTCCCCAAGCGTTCTCAAGTGCTTGGTCGATGGTTAACCCGTCAAACCCGGACAGTTCGATTACGTCTTCGCCGCTTCTGAAATCGAAGACGATGTCCATGTCGTTGCCTTTTTTGAAGACAAAAACATCCTCATCACGGCCACCGCGCAGACGGTCATACCCAGCGCCGCCGTCCAAACGGTCTTCACCCTTCTGACCCATCAGCCAGTCGTTGCCGTCTTCGCCAAGCACAATATCGTTGCCACGCCCGGCATAGAGCCAGTCGCCACCAGCTCCGCCATAAAGTTCATCGTCGCCAGCGTTCCCTTTGAGCTTGTCACGCCCTTCTTCGCCATACAGGCAGTCATCATCCCGACCGCCGCGCATTTCGTCATTGCCCATGCCGCCGTACAGCGTGTCATCGCCATGGCGTCCGATCAGCATGTCACGACCAGACAACCCATTGATCAAGTCATCGTCAGACCCACCTTTCAGACGGTCTGCTCCGTCGGTTCCCGACATTCGGTTCGCGGCCAGAAATACATCATCCTGAATGCGATCCACATCTGTGTTGCGCATGATGATGTCGCTGAGTTGGGTCGCTGCGATCTCGTCCAGGATGCCTTGATCGACCTCTGGGTCAATCGCGCCAAAGCCTTCGTCGGCGGCCCGTGTACGTTCGAACTGGTCGGCCACGATGTAAGTAAACGTCACGCCCAGTTGGGTGCCCTCAA
Organism: uncultured Sulfitobacter sp.; assembly: GCA_964636575.1. GTDB lineage: Bacteria > Pseudomonadota > Alphaproteobacteria > Rhodobacterales > Rhodobacteraceae > CAZWSE01. The sequence goes on from CAZWSE010000026.1 coordinate 30,653, forward strand.
CGTGATCCTCGGCCAATCCACCAACCCAAAGATCAACCTTGTCAATTGTTCCATAGGCGGTTTCAAGACGGGCTTGGGTATCCGCGTCGCTCGTGATGATGGAAAAGTCCGTCAGGTCCATCGTTTCGGGGTCGATATCCCCCAGCAAAGCCGCGCGCACGTTGATATAGCTGTCCAACCCGTGATCCCGCGAGCGCAGGATGTTCAACGCTGCGAGGGAAAAGCCCCGCACGCCGTTGTCGGTTTCCAGAAAGAAGTTCAGGTCATCGACAATCACCGCATCAACTTGCTGCGCCATATCGGCCGCTTGCCCGCGCAAGACCATTTCGATGCCTTCTGCCATAACAGCATCGATGTTGAAGAAATCGCCCTGAAGCGAAATATCTTCCATCGCCGTTCCGTCTTCCATCATCTGGCGCACTTCGCTGCTGACAAGCGTATGACCAAACCGGAACCCTGCGGTCGAAAACTCGGTCGAAATCCGTCCGTCTGCGTCCGCGTCAAAGGCATAGTTGTCGCCAACGGCGTCTCCGACCAGATGGGGCATCCAATCTTGATAGGTGATTTTCTGGATTTCAGCTTCGACGATCGACCGTGCGGCCTCAAAGATACGCTGATCAGACCAATCGGGATGCTCCGTCGCCAGGCGATCGGCCCAGTGGTTGTGTTCACGGGCGAAAAGGGTGTGCAACGATGCAAGCCCCGAATTTTCGTTCGCGCGCACATCGCCGGCCAGAAACACTTCTTCGCCGCCGTTTGCGCCAGCCATACCGGTATCGACCAGTGGCATAAGCCCGTCTTCGGACATCGCGAGGCGACCCCCTTCAAAGCTGCGCAGCTCGGCCTGACGTGTGTCATCAGAGCCATAAACCATGCTGGCATCCATAGCTGCCGTGATGATGTTCTCGTGCACGCGTGGGCCATCGATGCCGCTATCAGGATCGTATGAAGACCGTGCCACAGGCGCGACCAGCCCGTCGGCGGTCATCAATTCCGGTGTTTCAGCAGGCGTAAGGCTAAGATCGTGGTCAACGAACTGCCCCCAAAAGGTAAACAGATCGGACACGCCCATGTCGTTTGGCATATCACCGTCTTGATCAAAAACAGTTCGGGAAATCAGAACCGGATCAACGCCATCCACAAGTTGGGACAGCCCATCGGCATAGGACGCTTCGGTCAAACGGATAAGAGACGATTGGGACATTTACACACACACTTTTCAACTAAATCGCAAGGCCCCCACCTCACGGGTTCGTGATTACGCGTTTCAGAGCGTTTTCACAACGGCTGACGCACCGGAACCGATTGAATTCGCACATTTTACTAAAGTTGTCGCGGCACATTATTGCCGACATGGAAACAGTAGTAGGATCGCAACGAGTCTGTCCGCAAAATACAAATCCGAATCATTGCAGTGGAATCGATCCAATTCTTGCGGTATCGAAAGCAAAACACACCACACAGAAGGGGCAAACCCGTGGGATTTCGAGGCAAAAAAATCAGGCTGCTTTTGGCATCGACGGCCTTTACGCTGGCCGCGCCCTTTGTGACCTATGCCGAGGGCCCAAGCGGATCCGTCAGCTATACAACATTCGGCACCCCGGGTTTGATCGAAATGCCCAGCGCCCTCAGCGCGCCTGACGCCGAACTTGCCACCACGATTTCCTACTTCTCGGGCAGCCAGCGCAATACGATTACATTCCAGCTGACCCCACGCCTGTCCGGCAGCTTCCGGTATTCAGCCATTGACCCTTTCGACGTGGCCACTGGCGAAGGCACTTATGATCGCTCATTCGATTTGCGATATCGCTTTCTGGACGAAGGACGCTATCGCCCTGCCATGGCCGTCGGCCTGCAAGATTTCATCGGCACCGGAATTTACTCAGGCGAATACCTTGTTGCCACCAAAACCATCACACCAAGACTGCAAGTGACCGCAGGGCTCGGATGGGGGCGGTATGGCAGCTACAACGGCTTCTCCAACCCTTTAGGCGTGCTGGGCGACAAATTCAAAACCCGGCCATCCGGCTTCACCCAGACCGGCGGCACCGTTGAAAGCGCTAAATGGTTCCGCGGCGATGCGGCCTTTTTCGGCGGAATCACTTATCAAGCGACTGATCGGCTGATCCTAAAGGCTGAGTATTCGTCAGATGATTTTGACTATGACAACGATCCGAATGTCCGCACTTTCAATCACAAATCGCCTTTGAACTTCGGGCTTCAATACAAGATTGCAGATGGCGTAGAGGCCCATGCGAACTACCTCTACGGGTCGGCCTTAGGCGTCGGCGTCAGCTTTATTCTGAACCCCAAACATCCGACTGTGAACGGCGGTATGGGACCTGGACCGAAGCCTGTGAAAACCCGCGTGTCAGGCGATGCCTCTGATCTGGGTTGGACCACGCAGGCCGATGCGCCAAAAATTCTGCGCGACAACATGCAACAAGAACTGGCCCCGCAAGGGTTGCAGCTTGAAGCGCTGTCTGTGCGCCCCCGTTCCGCGATTTTGCACATTCAGAACAACACCTATTCGTCATCTGCCGAGGCCATAGGGCGTGCAGCCCGCGTGATGACCCGCATGATGCCCGCATCGATTGAAACCTTTACAATCGTCCCAACAACCAACGGCATTCCGGCCTCCGCGGTTGTGCTCAGCCGGACCGATCTGGAACGGCTTGAATTTGACCCTGATGGTGCCGAAAAGATGCTGGCCCGCGCGCGGATTGTTGATGCGCCCTCTCCGGTCGATGGATCGTACCGCGAAGGGCTGTACCCACAATTCCGGTGGAGCATTAAGCCCTACCTTGCCACTGCTTACTTTGACCCCGATCAGCCCATTCGCGCCGATATCGGTGTCGAAGCTGAGGCAAGCTATACCCTTCGCCCCGGCCTGATCCTGTCTGGATCTGTACGCAAAAAGATCATCGGCGATCTGGATCAATCAACGCGGGTTTCGAACTCGGTCCTGCCACGCGTCCGGTCGGACGCAGCTGAATACCTGCGAGAAGGCGATCCTTCGATCCGCAATTTGCAAATGGCCTATTACTTCCGCCCCGGCAAAGACCTTTATGGCCGTGTTACAGCCGGATATCTGGAACGGATGTTCGGCGGCGTGTCGGGCGAGTTGTTGTGGAAGCCCGTGCAAAGCCCTTTTGGCGTGGGTGCTGAAATCAACTACGTCAAGCAACGAGATTTCGACCAGATGCTGGGGTTTCAAGACTATAGCGTCGTGACAGGCCATCTGTCAGGCTACTGGAACTTGGGCAACGGATATCAGGCGCAAGTGGACGTGGGCCGCTATCTGGCCGGCGACACAGGCGCCACTTTCACGGTCGACCGAACTTTTGCGAACGGTTGGAAGGTTGGGGCCTTTGCGACATTCACAAACGTCTCTTTTGAGGACTTCGGGGAAGGCTCTTTTGACAAAGGGCTGCGGTTCACCATCCCGCTCGACTTCTTCCTTGGCACGCCGACCAGACGTACCCTATCGACCACACTGCGGCCACTGACCCGCGATGGCGGTGCACGCTTGAACGTGGATGGACGGTTGTTTGAAACCGTCACCAACGATCAGGGCCTCGACTTGACACAAGGGTGGGACCGGTTTTGGCGGTAAAAACAGCACTATGGATCGGGGCCGCATTGACGGTCTTGCTGTCAGGATGCGGCGACTATGATCCGTCGGTCCTAAAGCGTTCCGCAAGCGCGATCACAGGCGTCTTCAAAAAGCCGGAACAGCCGCAAACCGTCACGGCCGCCCAACTGCGCGCAAAACTGACGCCTGAGCTTTTGGCCAATGAGCCGCGCGATCTGCTGATCGTCACGGTTCAAAACACAGACGTAACCGCCCTTTTGACCCAGACCGGCCAAAACGGAGCCACCCGCACCTATGCGACCCCCGACGGCACCACTCTGTCGCTGACCAACGGAGTTTTGGTCGCGTCACGCGGTTTGGGATTCGATCTAATGTCCACCGATTCGCAACAAACTTTGGTCAGTTTGAGCAACAGAACCAGCGCGGATACCTACAATCGACGCTACATTCACCTTGATGGAGAGAACCAGAATACCGTCACTGAACTGCGATGTGTTCTTGGTCCGCAGGGCAATCAAGGGGTGTTGCTTGAACGCTGCAGTGGGACCGAAAGAACCATAGAAAACAGCTATGTCAGGGCCTCAGACGGTCGCCCCGCGGCCTCAAGACAGTGGGTCAGCCCGCAAACCGGATACCTTCTTTTTGAGCACGTGTTGCGCTAAGGTTACGGAACAACAACAGAAATCCGCCGACGCGTCGAAGCATTATTGCTTTTGAAGCCATTTTCGCCTACCTAGGGGTCTGACGATTTAACTTTCTTTTGGAGCGCCCCAAATGACCTTCACTTCCAAACTTATGTCCGCAACTGCCATTGCAGCTTTGACATCGACCTCTGCCTTTGCAGGCGGCGTTGCACCTGCAACCGTAGAAGCAGCCCCAGTCTTCGTTGAAGAAGCAGCTGGCAGCCTGTCCCCTGTTGTTGCAGTGGGTATCGGTGTTCTCGCGATTGCCGCTCTTGCAGCAGCCGCCGACGACGATGACGCGACTGGCACAACCAACTAACTCTAGCTTTCACGAGCTAAGCAAAAGGGCGGATCATTTGATCCGCCCTTTTTGTTTGTCTGCTAGGCCGTGTTAGCGGTGGCGTCAGGCGATCACTTCGACCGCCATGTATCCAGCCAGCGACCAATGCGACCGCGACGTTCGTCCACTGCATCGCCTGCAGCGTCCCACGTGTCAGACACATCTTCCAACACGGGATCAATCCGCGCCATGCGGAACCGACGCCAACGGACCCAGATCGCATATACGATCGCGGCCAGAATGACCAAAATGATGATGTTTACCCAAGGGATCGGCTTGCCCACCTCAGGACCATCAATCTGCTTTAGACTGATCGCATTGGGATAAATCGACAGCCACTCAGCCCGCCAGCCATAGTGGGTCAGCAGATACCACTTGGGCGCAGCATCGGTGCTGGTGGCCTTCTGGGCCTCAGCCTGCAAATTTGAACTGTCGAGCTTGAAGTACGGCGGCCAGCCAAAGCCGGTGTCCTCGTTGCGATAAACCATCACGCGGCCGTCAGCATCACGGGTCGTGTTGATCAGGCGCAAATCGCGGTTGACCGTGGCCTCATCATTGCCCGCGTCCGCCTGCGCATAGAATATCCGGTTCCAGCCCGAAAAATCCTGCCGAATGATCTCAGTGCCCTGAACAGTCACAATATCCTTCTGCGGCAGGGTGTAATGCAGGAATGCCCCGATAAAGACCCAAAAGCCGATCAAAAACACCCATTTCAACAGTTTCAACATACTTGCTCTCCGGTTCAGGCAAAATTGGTAAGGTAAAGGATCAACATGACCACACAGATCGGCACAACATAGACCCCCAGGATCAGCTTCCGGCGGAGCGAGCTTTCATACTCTGCCAGCCCCTCTTGGATAAACGCATCACGGTCGCCGTCCTTGATGTCAGCGTCAAATTCATCGCCCAGCTTGGCCTTACGCACGGACCGCGAATAGAACACGATGCAAATGTAGACGATTGTTAAGAAGATGAACCCGAAGATCATCAAACGCGCGAATGCAATCATCTCACCGTCTCCTTACTGCGCCCCAAGGACCAACCCGATCAATCAGATCACGGGGCGGCGGGCCACTGTCGTCTTCCATGCTGGCCTCATGGCCATATAGGGCACGTCGCGCGCCCACTTTGTCCACCTGATACTCCCGCGCGAGGAAATCCGCCACATAAGACTTCTTTTCCTCCGGCCAGCCCGCATAGTGATCGTAGAACAGTTCCTTGTGGCAGATGAACAGCTGGCGCACGTCTAGCGGGGTCAGTTCGGCCAGAAGCATGTTCACCAGATCGCGGTCTTTATGATCAGACGCGCGCAGGGTGTAGAAATAGGCTGGGTGGTCGGATGCAATCCGCGGCCATTGCCCGCCGTTTTCAGCCCAGTTGACCAGCGCATTCAGCCCGCGAAACTCGTCCGGCAGTTCCGTCACATGGGCACGGGCCACACGGCGGATATTGGCGCGGGTGGCCCCTGTCAGGTCAATGCCCGCCTCAGCCGCAGTGGCGACGACGATGAAATCCATCTTTTGGCGCAGGATCGCTGCGGCATCGATGCCCTTGGCTTTGACGATAGGTTCAACCATCCCGTTCAGTTCCAAGAACCGCGCAATCATGTTCCGCGCCCGCAGATCGAAGGCGTATTTGATCGGGACTTCGCCAAGGCTTTGCGCGGGCAAGGTTGAGATCAGCGCGGGGTGTTCAGCATCTTGGAACAGGTACAGGCCGCCAAAATGAGAGGTCCAGAAATTGCGCTGCTCGAACTCCATATGGGTCAG
>CAZWSE010000027.1:0-32870 GCA_964636575.1 uncultured Sulfitobacter sp.
CGGGATGCTGGCGGCGCAATCAAAGACGCGCGCACCAGCCGTGATACTGAAACGTCAGGCGGACAGCCGCTCGATTTCTTCTTTCAGTTGCAGCTTTCGTTTCTTCATCGCAGAGACATCTAACCCGTCTGCGCCCGGGGATCGTTGGGCCTGTTCAACAGCCTCGCTCAAGGATTGGTGCTTTTTCTTCAGTTCTTGCAGGTGCGAGCTCAAGCTCATAGTCGTCCTCCTTCTGAATGTTGTGCAGTTCCAGAAAACCATATTTCCGGAATCCTGTCACGCCGCAGTCGCAGCATAGGGTTAGCATCTGGTTAATTTCCGCCATTCACTGCTCAAAAATGCAGCGCAGCACCGTCCCGCAAAACCGCCGAAACCGCCGCCGCATAGTCCCTTGGTCCTTCAACATGAACAGCCCCAGTATGCATCACCAAAGGCGGACACAGCCGAAACGGCGTGCGTCCCCCCTTGCGGGCGCGCAGAATAAACCGCTCAGGATCACGCCCCGCACGCGATACAATCGGCAGGACTTCAATGTCGCCCAAACGATCCGCACAGGCCGCGATAACCTCCGGCAACCGCTCAATCCGCTGGATCAAATGGAACTGCCCACGGGGCGCCAACCGCTTTGATGCGGCTTTGATCCAATCAACAAGCGGCAAGTCACCGCCATGGGCCACTTCACGCCCTGCATCATCCGCAGCAGCGCCGTGATCGCGGTCATAGTAAGGCGGGTTCACAACCACATGATCAAACCGGCGGGCGCGAACGCCCTCAGGCAAATCGCCCACATCGCCAGTCACCACGGCCAACGCCAAGTCGTTCGCCGCTGCATTGCGCACCGCCAATGCAGCATAGTCCGGCTGCACCTCAACACCTACACAGTCCAAACCCGGAACACGGGCCGCCAAACACAAGGCCACCCCGCCGACACCGCACCCAAGATCAAGAACCGTTTGACCCGTCACAGCAGGGACAGAAGCCGCTAGCATCACCGTGTCCACACCTGCACGAAATCCGGTCTTTGGCTGGTACAAATGAACCTGCCCGCCAAGAAAGGCATCACGGGTCAAATCAGCCGCATCCCAAGCCATCAGCGCAGTTCGATACCGTTGTCCAGAACCGTACGCAAAGCCACATCATAATCGCGTTCACGAACCATCAAACGACGCGGGAAAATCCCGATCCCACCTTCAAGAATGCTCATATTTACGTCCATCTGAAAGCAGTCTATATCCTCGCCCTGTAAGAGAGCAGTGGCAAAGGCTATTATTGTGGGGTCTGAGCTGCGCAAAAGTTCTTTCATACGTTAGGATGTAAGGGCGCGGGCACATACTGTCCATGCTGCCAAAAGGGTCTATATGAACACCATGGATCAGATCACAAAACCGCACGATCGTCTGGCCGACTATCTGGCCGCAGATATGGACGCCGTGAACACGCTGATCCGCGACCGGATGGCTTCCAAACACGCGCCGCGCATCCCCGAAGTGACCGCTCATTTGGTCGAGGCTGGCGGCAAGCGGCTACGGCCCATGCTGACACTCGCGACAGCGCGTCTGTGCGGGTATGACGGCCCCTACCACATCCATCTGGCCGCCACGGTTGAGTTCATTCACACCGCGACCCTGCTGCACGATGATGTGGTCGATGAAAGCGGACAGCGACGCGGGCGGCCTACCGCGAACCTGCTTTGGGACAACAAATCCAGCGTCTTGGTCGGCGATTATCTGTTTTCGCGGTCGTTCCAACTGATGGTCGAAACGGGCAGCCTACGGGTGCTCGATATTCTGGCCAATGCGTCCGCCACCATTGCCGAAGGCGAGGTGCTGCAACTGACCGCCGCCCAAGATCTCGCCACAGACGAAAGCATCTATTTCCAAGTCATCCGCGGCAAAACGGCAGCACTGTTCTCCGCAGCCACCGAAGTGGGCGGTGTCATTGCGGGCGCAGACGACGCGCTTGTGCAGGCGCTCTTTGACTACGGCGACGCGCTCGGGATCGCCTTTCAAATCGTCGATGATCTGCTTGACTACCAAGGCGTGGCGACCGCCACAGGCAAGAACGTGGGCGATGATTTCCGCGAACGCAAACTGACACTGCCAGTGATCAAAGCGGTGGCCTTGGCCGATGCAGAAGAACGCGCCTTTTGGCAGCGCACGATTGAGAAAGGCGACCAGCGCGATGGCGATCTCGATCACGCGCTCATGCTTTTGAACAAGCACGGCACCCTGACCGCCACCCGCGACGCCGCGATGGAATGGACCAATCGCGCAAAAGCATCCCTAAGCGCCCTGCCCGATCATCCGGTCAAAGACATGCTGATTGATCTGGCAGATTATGTCGTCGAACGGATCAACTAAGGCTCGCTAACTCAAAGTCGTGGCGAAGCGCGCTAACTCAAAGTCGTCGCAGCCACCCACCACTCCGGCATGATCTGCGAAATCCGACGCGCATCGGCTGACGCCTCGGACGCAGTGGCATAAAGCCCGAAACACGTCGCACCGGACCCGGACATGCGTGCAAACGCAGACCGGCCTAGCGCATCCAGAACCTCTTGCACCACAGGCGCGACCTTAATCGCAGGCGCTTGCAGATCATTGCGGGTTTGGGCCAGCCAGGCAATCAATTCAGCCACCCCATCAAAGGCAGGCACCTCATAAGGCATCGGCGCATTTTCTTTTAATGACAATGCGTTAAACACATCCGGCGTTGACACAGGCACCCGTGGGTTGACCAACACGGCATGCACCAAAGGCAAGGGCGGTACAGCCACGATCTGCTCCCCCACGCCCCGCATGCGCACCGCAGATTGATGCAAACAGACAGGCACATCAGCGCCAAGTGATACCAAATCAGCGGGGACAGAGGCCCCCCAAACAGTCGCCAAAGCACGTACAGTGGCCGCCGCATCCGCCGATCCACCACCAATACCCGACGCCACAGGCAAGACCTTCTCAAGCGACAAAGCCGCACCACCATCGCCCATCATACGGGCGGCCTTCAGCATCAAATTGTCGGGGCCATCGGGCACATCATCAGCAAAGGGGCCAGTCACAGACAGCGTCAACTCATCCGCAGGCTCGGCAGACACCTTGTCGCCGACAGCCGCAAAGCACACCAGACTGTCCAACAGATGATAGCCATCATCGCGCTGACCAGTAACATGCAACGACAGGTTCACCTTGGCAGGTGCGAAAACGTCTACGCGGGTCATCTCAGGATCAATCAGTCGCAAGCTTCAAAGCAGGGGCGCCTTCTTCTTCCAAGACAACATCCAACCCGACTTCCAACTTGCGACGGATGCGGGCAGCGTCCTCTTCCTTAGGCTCAAACGACAAGGCACGGTGCCACTGGAACTCGGCCTCACGGGTGCGACCCACAGCCCAATACACATCGCCCAGATGGTCGTTGACGATGGGGTCGACGGCCTCGATCTCAACGGCCTTTTCCATAGGCTCAACGGCCTCATCATAACGGCCAAGGCGGTACAGAACCCAACCCAGACTGTCGATGATGTATCCACTGTCAGGACGGGCCTCGACAGCGCGTTCGATCATGGAAAGGGCCTCATCCAAATTGATGCCCTTCTCGACCATCGAATAGCCCAGATAGTTCAACACCTGCGGCTGATCGGGGTTGCGCTCTAAGGCGGATCTGAAATCAGCCTCGGCCTTGTCCCACATGTCCAACCGCTCATGGGAAATGCCACGGGCATACAGCAAGAACCACTCAGACCGCGCACCCTCAGGCGTCAAAAGCAGGGCTTGATCATAAGCAGCGGCGGCTTTTTCAAACTCTTCGCTTGTGCGGAACAAATCGCCCAACTCGGTGTGGATAACAGCCAGATCAGGGTAAGACCGCGCAAGCTGTTCCAACACTTCGATAGACGCATCAACCTTGCCATCGCGCGCAAGGGCTTCGGCACGGCCAAGCTCGGCGGCGTGGAACGACGGATTGTCACTCGACACGCGCTTATAGGTCTCAATGGCAAGATCATATTGGCCCAACTCGTCCAGCAACGTGGCACTTAACAAGGTCGCGTCCACATGATCGGGACGCAGGTACTCAGCCACGCGGGAATAGAGCAACGTGTAGTCTTCACCGGTCTCATTCGACAGGGCAGCCGCGACAGAGTAGAACACCTCGGCCATACCATCCTGCACGGATGTGACGTAGCTAAAGGGGGTCTGCTCATCAGCAGTCAAACGGGTGCGCATCGCCTGCACTTCGGGGTCGGCACCAGTGCCAAAAGCACCCTCTAGCATCTCCAGCGCATCCTCATTGCGGCCAAGCTGCGACATGATCTCGGCCCAGGCCAAAGCCCCACGACGGGTACGGGCCAGACCACCGGCAGACCCATCGGCAAAAATGGCATCGGCACTTTCAAAATCCCCGACAGAGGCCAAAGCCATCGCCTTGTGATAAAGGGCAAAGCCCTTCAAGCCTGTTTCCTCGGACAAAGCATCAAAAGCCGCCAAAGCCTGCGCAGGATCACCGGCACCCAGCTTCGCCCAAGCCTGCACCAACCCGTCCACCAAAGGCCCGATCTTGCGGTCCTCGGCGTCGCGGGCGATCAGATCATCATACCGGCCATCTTTCACAAGACCCGCAGTGACAACCATATGGGCGACCTGACTTTTCAGATCAGCCTCTTCAATCAGACGGGCAATCGGCAAGGAACGGTCCAAAGCACCGCGTGACAACAGGGCAACTATCGTATTTTCCTGCATCGCCGCATTGGAACGGTCACGGGCCAGCGCGCGGGTGTAATAGTCAGCGGCAGCATCAAAATCGCGGGCCATCGCAGCGGACCGACCGGCAAGATAAGGCCCCGCAATCGACTGGGCAGATGCACCCTCGGTCAGCACGGAAAGCCCCAAAAGGGCCGCAAAAGACATCTTCAATACGCGCATACCGCCCGCCTCACATTAGATCTGTTGAGATAAAGGTAGGGCGCAAGACCCGATTGCGCAACAAACGAAGGCGGACCAGTGGCCCGCCTTAGCAAAAAGATCACAGGGGTGAAGGGGCAAACCCTAACCCGAGACTACATATTCGGGTAGTTCGGCCCGTCGCCGCCCTGCGGGGTTGTCCAGGTGATGTTCTGGCTCGGGTCCTTGATATCGCAGGTTTTGCAATGAACACAGTTCTGGAAGTTGATCTGGAACTTAGTGTCCTTGCCCGCTTCCTCGATGAACTCATAAACACCCGCCGGACAATACCGCGCAGAGGGGCCAGCGTATTTGGCCAAGTTGACCGCTACAGGCACCGACGCATCGGTAAGCTTCAGGTGCGCAGGCTGCGATTCCTCATGGTTGGTAAAGGAAAACGCCACATTGGTCAGACGGTCAAATGACAAGGTGCCGTCAGGCTTGGGATAGTCGATAGGCTTGTGCTTTGATGCATCCTCGGTCGCATCAGCATCGTTTTTGCCGTGGGACACAGTGCCAAACAGCGAAAAGCCAAGTGTGTTGGTCCACATATCGAACCCACCCAGCACCAGCGACGCCGTCATCCCGTATTTGGACCACAGCGGTTTGACGTTGCGCACTTTCTTCAAGTCTGTGCCAATCGCGCCTGTGCGGACTTCATGCTCGTAAGCAGACAGCTCATCGCCGGAACGGCCACCTTGGATCGCAACAAACGCTGCCTCGGCCGCTGCCTTGCCCGACAACATCGCGTTGTGATTTCCCTTAATGCGCGGGACGTTGACCATACCCACGGAACAGCCCAGCAAGGCGACACCCGGGGCCACCATCTTGGGCATGGACTGATAGCCGCCTTCAGTGATGGCACGGGCGCCATATGCAACACGCTTGCCGCCTTTCAACAGGTCGGCCACCATCGGATGATGCTTGAAGCGCTGGAATTCCATGTAAGGGAACAAATGCGGGTTTTTGTAGTTCAAATGGACGACAAAGCCGACGTAAACCTGATTGTTCTCAAGGTGATAGATGAAAGACCCGCCACCAGCGTTCTTGCCCAAAGGCCAGCCGGACGTATGGGTGACAGTGCCTTCTTTGTGCTTGTCAGGGTCAATTTCCCAGATTTCCTTCATGCCAAGGCCGTACTTTTGCGGCTCTTTGCCTTGGGCAAGATCATACTTGGCAATAACTTCCTTCGACAGGGATCCGCGCACGCCCTCGGATAGGAACACATACTTGCCATGCAGCTCCATACCAGGCTCGGTGTTCTCACCAATGGACCCGTCGGCCTCTAAGCCAAAGACGCCTGCAACAACGCCCTTAACCTCACCATTATCGCCATAAACGATCTCGGAACAGGCCATACCGGGAAAAATTTCAACGCCCATGGCCTCGGCTTGCTCAGCCATCCAACGACACACATTGCCCATGGAAACGATGTAGTTGCCGTGGTTGTTCATCAATGGGGGCATCGGGAAATTGGGGATACGCAGCTTGCCCGCCTCGCCCAGCATATAGAAATTGTCTTCCTTGACGGGGACATTCAAAGGGGCACCCTTTTCGGCCCAATCAGGGATCAAGGCATCCAGACCAACCGGATCAAGAACCGCACCCGACAGGATATGCGCGCCCACTTCGGATCCTTTTTCCAAGACAACAACGTTCAAATCAGCATCCAGCTGTTTCAAACGGATCGCAGCGGACAAGCCCGCAGGGCCAGCGCCCACGATCACGACATCATATTCCATTGCTTCGCGTTCAATCTCGGCCATGTATCGCACTCCCATAGAGGTGTAAAAACAAGTTGATTGTGGCTAAACCAGCCTGTGCGCCTTTGCAATCAGGACGACACATAAAAATGTCGCGGGTGGCAAGGGCACCCAGCGCTCAAGCAGGCTCGATCATATCAACGCGCGTGGCATGGCGACCGCCCTCAAACTCGGTTGCCAGAAAAGCCTCAACGATCTCCATCGCCAAACCCGCCCCGATGACACGGGCACCGAGGGACAGCATATTGGCGTTATTATGGGCACGGATCATACGGGCGGAAAAGGTGTCAGAACAGACACCGCAGCGGATACCAGGCACCTTATTGGCCGCCATCATAATGCCCTGCCCTGTGCCACACAGGATGATACCAAGGGCACAATCGCCGGATGCCACGCGCGTCGCGGCTGCCTGACCATGCAGCGGATAATGGGTGCTCTCAGAGGTCATCGGACCAATATCAACAGGCTCCCAGCCCAGCGTCGCGATATGGGCGGCAATCGCCTGCCGCAAAGCGATATCTGCATGATCGCTCGAAAGCACAACGCGCTTGGTATTGGTCATATCGGCATATCCCCCATGTCCCGAAATCCTTGGCTCACCCTTACCATAGGGCCAGACAACATCCAGCCTCTAAACCGCAGGTCGATCACCCATCAAATAGCGGGCACCGGCTCCTTTAGACGCAGCTGTATCCGCAGGATTATAAAGGGCACAGGCGGTCAGGCTCAAACAACCACACCCAATGCAACTGTCCAATGTATCCCGCAAACGCTCCATCGCGGCGATACGCGCATCCAGCTCAACACGAAAACCGGCACTCAAACGGGCCCAGTCAGCGGCAGTCGGGGTGCGACCGCCTGGCAGGCTATCCAGCTGAGCCTTAATCTGCGGCAAGGTAAACCCGAACTGCTGTGCTATCTTCACAAAGCTCAAACGGCGAATATCAGCACGCTCAAACCTACGCTGGCCACCATCATTGCGCCACGGCACAACCAATCCTTCAGCCTCATAATACCGCACAGCAGACACGGCCAATCCGGTACGACCCGCAACAGCGCCAATCGTCAAACCATCCCGCGCCATAGCACCCCCTCCTTTACCCTTTTGCAAATACTCAAGAAAAACGCCTTGACCTAAACCTAACTTGAGCAATTACGCTAAAACAACAGCAAACAGGAGACTCTACAATGCAAGCAGAACTCGAACACGCAAACATCACCGTCACAGACCCCGACGAAACCGCGAAATGGATGGGGGATGTCTTCGGATGGCAGGTCCGCTGGGCAGGGGACGCGATGCAAACAGGGCGCACAGTGCACGTAGGCACAAAAGGAACCTATCTGGCGCTTTTCAGCTTCGGCGGTCAGGATAAATCCACCGATACCAGCTACAAAACCGTGGGCGCGATGAACCACATCGGGGTAACAGTCACCGATCTGGACGCGACAGAGGCTAAGGTTAAGGCGGCGGGGTTCACGACCCATATGCACGGGGATTACGAACCGGGGCGGCGGTTCTACTTCAACGACGCAGACGGGATCGAATACGAATGCGTCGCCTACGATTGATTGCCGACGCCCCCTATTCCCCTTGCAATCCCCCCGCCTAAACTGTCAGGTATCTGCCAACTCCAACGGTGGACGCCCTTTGCCACCCTCAATACGTGGACAAAAGCGCCCATGGAAAAGATACCAATGACACGCGCGGGACACACCGCGCTCGAAGTCGAATTGAAGCAGCTAAAGTCTGTTGAACGGCCTGCAATCATTGCGGCTGTGGCCGAAGCACGTGAACACGGGGACCTCTCGGAAAACGCAGAATACCACTCTGCGCGAGAAAAACATTCCTTCATCGAAGGGCGAATCAAAGAACTCGAAGGGGTGCTGTCGCTGGCCGAGGTCATCGACCCCGCGAAACTCTCCGGCGCGATCAAATTCGGGGCCAAAGTGACGCTGGTCGACGAAGACACTGATGAGGAAAAAACCTGGTTCATCGTGGGCGAACACGAAGCCAACATCGAACAAGGCTTGCTGAACATAAAATCCCCCATTGCGCGGGCTTTGATCGGCAAAGACGAAGGCGACAGCGTCGAAGTGCGCACACCGGGCGGCGAAAAGTCCTATGAAATCCTGAAAATCGTCTTTGAATAGGGCATAAGCCAGATGGCCGATCAGCCCAAACCCCCTATGACCTCGCTCGGGATTTACGACAAACCCGAACGCAACAAGATCACCGTGATTGAGATCATCGCAATCGCGCTTTCGGTGATCTGGCTCGCAGGGGCCGCGATCTTCTTTCTGACACTGCCATCTGATACCGCGCCCGACACCACAGGCGGGTTGCGGTTCCTGATGACGATGCTCGCCATTTTCATGCCCGTCGCAATGATCTGGGTGGCCGCCCTCGCTGCGCGCGCCACATCCGTGATGCGTCAGGAAAGCCAACGCTTGCAAACAGCGATTGATGCCATCCGGCAGGCCTACATCGCGCAACAACAGGGGCGAGACCTAGGCTCCGAGCCTTCTGTCAGCCGCAAACTTGATGAAATCGCCAAGGCGACCCAGAAAACACAAAGCGCGCTGGCGACCTTCAGCACCACACGGCGCGAAAACGACCGCCGCGTGACAGCCGCAGAACCGAGCCAAGACACCTTGGCACAGCCCTCGCTGGCCCTTGGTACCCGCGCCGAAGACCTCAGCCCGCCCCTGGCGACCGAGCATCTCATCCGCGCCCTCAACTTCCCCGAAACCGAAGAAGACGAAGTCGGCTTCGCCTCACTGAGACTAGCGCTGAAAGACAGACAAGCCTCGCAACTGGTGCAGGCCGCGCAAGACATCCTGACGCTTCTTTCACAAGACGGCATCTACATGGACGACCTGCGCCCCGACCGCGCACGCCCCGAAATCTGGCGGCAATTCGCAACCGGAACCCGTGGACGGGCGATTGCAGGCCTTGGCGGGATCAGAGACCGCTCGTCACTGGCGCTCACCTCAGGCCGGATGCGGCAAGACCCGATCTTTCGGGACACAGCCCATCACTTCCTGCGGCGGTTCGACAAAATGCTCACCTCTTTCGAGCCAACAGCCAACGATGAAGACCTCTCGAACCTCTCCGACACGCGCACAGCACGGGCGTTCATGCTGCTCGGGCGTGTGGCAGGCACCTTCGACTAGCGACCAAATTGACGGGCAACATCTGCGCGCTAACTCCTGAACACACCCGTTCGGAGCCGCCAATGCAGCCTGTCCAAATCCTTTATCTGCCCTACATCGCGAACATCGTGATCCTACTGCCCGTGGTCTACGCGATGCTTTTCGGCAGCGGCACGGCTTCGGTCTTTGAAGGGAAAGTCAGCGACAGCGAAGGACTGCGCCTACTGGTCGGCAGCCTCTGGCTCGCCATCCTGATCGGGTCAGCCCTTGGCCTCATCTGGCCCAAATTCTTCGCACCGATCTTGTTGGTGCAAATCATCTATAAAGCAACTTGGCTGGGCCTCTTCATATGGCCACTCGCCCGCGCAGGCCTGCCCTATCCCACTGGAATAACAACAGTTTTCGCGGCAATCGTGATCACTTATCCACTGTTCTTCTGGCTGGCCCTGCGCGGTTAAAGCGGCAATTCCATCTTGGTGGCGCTCTCAAATCCAAAGACATGCCGCAAGGGGCCAAGGCTCTCACGCCCCACAGCAACAAACCCCTGCGCCTCATACAAAGCACGCGCGCGGGGGTTGGTATTGATCACATCTAGCCGAACCACATCCGCACCCGCATCGCGGGCAGCCTCGGCAATGGCCTCCAACAAAGCAGTGCCAATGCCCTGCCCCCTTGCCTGCGGTTGCACGAAAATGCCGTCCATCAGGAACACACCGGGCTTCACGTCGCGTTCCAGCACATTCAAAACCAAACCGCGCCATAACGCTCCAAACCAGCCGTAGTGTTCGGCCAGATCGGCCAGTTCACCGCCCACAAGCGCACCCTGATCTGTCTTGAAGCCAGCCACGCCTAGCAAAACGTCATCCGCGTCGCGGGCGACCAAGGCATAGTCGGGGGCCAAAACATCGTCCAAAAACGCCAGCGCTTTGGGCTTGGGCCCCAAAACACGGCCCAGTTTCGCGCCAAAAGCCTCCCAATACAGCTCGGCCACAGTGGCGCGTTCCAACTCCAGAAAACCTTGGGAAATCTTCACAACCCAAAGCTCCCGAAGGGGATAAACCGCACCGGATCACCGCGCGTGACCTCGGCTGCACCATCCGGCAGTTCGACCAAGCCTTCCGCCCAAGACAGCCCCGAAATCCGGCCCGACCCTTCCGAGGCAAAAACCTCAACCGCGCCGTCTCGCATCCTAGCGCGCAGGTATTCACGTCGACCCGCCTTCTTGGATTTCTCAAATCCGGCAGGCACATCAAAGCCTTGCGGATCAGCCCAGTCTTCGCCTGCAAGCACCGCCAAAGCAGGCCGCGCAAAGATCAGGCTACAGACCATCGCGGCCACAGGGTTACCGGGCAACCCGAACACAGGAACGCCCTGCCACAGCCCCAATGCCAAAGGACGACCGGGCTTAACCGCGATCCGCCACAGCGCCATGGCGCCCGCATCTTGCAACAACGCCGACACATGGTCCTCATCGCCGGACGAGGCCCCGCCGCTGGTCAAAACAGCATCCACACGCCCTGCAGCGTCATCCAGAATATCACGCAGCGCGATAGGATCATCCGGCGCAATCCCCAAATCAACGGGCATATGCCCGAAAGCGCGGATCAGCCCCAAAAGCATGGGCCGATTGGCATCATAAATCTGCCCCGCCTTGGCCTCCGCTCCGGCAGAGACAACTTCATCCCCCGTCGACAACACCCCAACGCGCAGCGGCTTGCGGACCTCAATCCGGTCCACCCCCACAGCCGCCATCAAAGCCAGATCAGCAGGGGTCAACCGACGACCGGCGCGGGCAACGACATCGCCCGCCATGACGTCCTCGCCCGCCTTACGGGTATTGGCGCCCTGCTTCAAAGGGCCATGAAAGGCGATCTGGCCACCTTCAACGGTAACGTCCTCTTGCAAAATGACGGTATCAACGCCTTGGGGCAAACTGGCCCCCGTCAGGATACGAATGGCATGGCCCGCAGGCACATCGCCGTCAAAGGCCAGCCCCGCCGCAGCACGCCCTGCAACCAATGGCATCACATGCACGCCTTCAGCGGCGGGGCCGGCAAAACCGTACCCATCAACAGCCGTATTCGGCAAAGGCGGGTTGGCACGGGTGGCGATCACATCCGCCGCCAGAACACGACCCAAAGCCTGGTCCAAGGGCAGTGCCTCGACCTCAGTCACCGCCGACAGCTGCGCCTTCAAATGGGCCAAGGCCGCATCCACAGGCGTCCATTCGACGCCCGCGGGCAAGGCAAAACAATCGTCACGCAAGGGGGGCGGTTTAGGCGGCACGGCGCAACTCCTGCTCATGGCCCAACCCAAAGATGGACCCTTCGACTGTCATCGGAACATCCAGCAAACGGTGCAAAATATCCGCAGGCAAAGCCATCACCTGCCGCACGACCTCATGGACCTGCCAAGCATCCTTGATCCACCCGTCAGGGGCAGGACCAACCGTCAGCGACGGCCAGATTTCAACGAAAGCAACAGGGGCCACCAAAGGCTCAAACGGCCAAACCGTGACCTGCCTCGCAAATGCCTGCCGCAAGCGCTGCAACACAGGCAAGCCCATCATGACTTGCGACCCAACAGACCCGACACCGGCCATCTGCCAACAGGTAAAAGAACCCTTTGCGGCATCTTCCGCATAGCGACGTTCGGGAAAAGGGTTCAGATACCCCGCCTTGTTACGCGGCAAGCCATCTATATCGCGCTTCAAGGCATTCGCCCAAAACGGGCCATTCCCGCCAAAGCGCTGATTGATCTGACCCGCCACATCAAAGCGATTGTTCGACTTGGGCGCATCCTCAATCCGGTCCGCAAACCACTGCCAAACGGCAAAAGGATCGTCCGAGCCCGTCAAAGCCGCACCAAAGCCCGCAGGATACCCAAAAGGAAAATCAAACCCGATCATCACGCGCCGACCAGCGGCCAGTTCAGTGGTCATAAGATCAGACAACCACGCCTCGGCCACCGCCCGGTTCTTCATGTAAACTGGCGGCTCGATCCCACCAGAACGCCCCACACAGACCCAAATCGCATCCGCACGCGGGGTATCGGAAAACCCGTTCCCGCCGGACCAATCCACCATAACAAAGGTATCAAAGCGGCTCATAGGCCCACCTCGGCCAGAATGAAATCAGCAATGGCGCCCGCGTCATTCAGATCAAAAACGGGGACATCCAAATCAAGCGGAACGTCACTGGCCACAGCGCGCACAGTCGGGTCATCAGGGGCAATCAGTGGGTTGCCGGTTTCAGCACGGTGGGCCTCAATCTTGGGGTGATCGTCGCGCTTATAGCCTTCGATCAACACCAGATCGACAGGGGACAGCTTCGCCAACAACGCAGCAAGGCTCGGTTCATCCTCATCCCGCAACTCATGCATCAAAGCGAAACGATTGCGCGAGGCCAACAGCACCTCTGTCGCGCCCGCGACACGGTGGCGGTGGCTGTCCTTGCCAGGGTGATCAATGTCAAAAGCATGGTGGGCGTGCTTGACGGTCGAGACACGCAAACCACGACCCGTAATCTCGGTCACCAGACGCTCCATCAGGCCGGTTTTGCCCGCGTTCTTCCAGCCCACAACACCGTAAAGCCTCACAGCATCGCCTCCGCCGCCGCCAGATCATCGGGGGTATTCACATTGAAAAAGGGATCAACGCCCGCCACGGGGAAAACGGCCTCGCGGCCACCATGGGCGTCAGTCCATTGCACAACCTTGCGCAAACCGCCTTGCAACGCGTCGCGCAGATCATCACGCAACGACACAGGCCACAGCCCGAAGGTCGGATGCCGGTTTTGACCGCGCTTAGGGTCAGGGGTAGCCGCCAAAACCAAAGGCGCGTCCATCCCTTCAGAGGCCAGCAACAATTGCGGGACCAAATCAGGCGGGAAAAACGGGGTATCAGCAGCCGCCGTGACAATCGTCTCAGCACCACGCGACGCGGCCCAATCCAAACCGGCCAAAACGCCGGCCAAAGGACCAACAAAGCCTTCAACAGTGTCGGGCAAGACAGGCAATCCGTAGCTGGCAAAGCGGGTCGGATCACCATTGGCATTCAAAGCCAAGCCAGCGACTTGCGGGGACAAACGGTCAATCACATGGGTCAGCAAGGTCTGACCACCAAGGGACAGCAAAGACTTGTCACCACCGCCCATCCGGCGGGCCTGTCCGCCAGCCAGAATAAGCCCAAGCGGTTGGTTCATTCCTCAGGGCGTCCCCGGGCGCGCACCGCCACACCGTGCCAGCGCTGCATGTCAGCAAAGGCTTGATCGGCCTCGGCCTCGGATTCAAAGGCTGTGATCGGCACCGGCAAAGCAATGGCCGAGACAACAACAACGAAAGCCGTTTCAGTGCGGATCACAGATTCCACATCCGCCCAACCTGTGCGCCACGTGCTGTTGGGGGCCATCAGAGTAAAACTTTCCTCACTGATCTCAACGATCGAGGCTTTGTTGAACTCCGCATCCACGGAAATCTGCGCCAGACGGGCATACATCATATTGGCAAGCTTCATGAAAATGGCGGCCAGAATAATGAAAACCACGCCCATCCAATAGCCGATGGTGGCCGCCCCCGTGATCCAGTTCCAGATCAGATAAATCGACATGACACCGCCCAACGGGGCGAAAATTGCAAGAATAAGGATCTGCAAAATCGCGACAAAGCGCCAGCGGCCCTGAAAATGCAAAGCACCAGCCTGCTGCATCGCAAGCAAGGTTCCAGGCGCTTCAAGCTTAAAGGACACGCGGTACTTCACACAGAATCTCCCTTCCGAGCCGACTTTTTCGGATCGTCCCGTATCATGTCAGGGTCTGCATCCCGGATCAAACGATCTTCGCCCGCAAGGCACATAAATCTCTTGCCGCGCATCCGTCCAATCAGGGTCAAGCCTAACGTAAGGGCAATCTCTACACCCCAAGCTGTAAATCCAGAACGGGAAACAAGCACAGGAATTCCCATCATAGCGGTTTTTATGACCATCTCCGACGTCAAACGACCCGTGGTATAAAGAATCTTATCATCCGCAGGCACGCCTTCAGACAGCATCCAACCGGCGATCTTGTCGACCGCATTGTGGCGCCCGACGTCCTCCATATAGACCAAGGGGCGGTCTTGATGACACAAAACCGTGCCGTGGATAGCACCCGCATCAAGATAAAGGCTCGGCGTGCGGTTGATCTGATGGGCCAAGGCATAAAGCCACGATGTGCGCACAGACGCATCCGGCAGGGTCACACCTTCAAGCCCCTCCATCATATCGCCAAAGACGGTGCCAACGGCGCACCCACTGGTGCGGGTCTTCTTCTTCATCTTGTCTTCAAAGTCAGTCTGACCGGCGGTGCGGACGATGACAGTTTCAAGCTCTTCATCGTAATCAACGCCAGTGATCTCATCCGCATCCGACAGCATGCCCTGATTGCGCAGAAAGCCAAGCGCCAGATAATCGGGGTAATCACCAATGGTCATGGCAGTCACGATCTCTTGGGAGTTGAGGAAAATGGTCAACGGACGCTCCTCAACCACAGAAATCTCAGAACGTTTGCCGGTATGATCCACACCCGTCACAGAACGGGTCAGCCCAACACGCCCTAAATCGGGCGCAATCAAAAAACCTGAGCTGTCATCGCGCGTCGTCAATTGCATCCCCTTCACGGCATCGCTACCTCTGGTGGGGTTAACCCAAAAGGGCCTCCATGCCAATCTCAGACCCCACGTCCATCTATTGGAAAGGCTTCCGCGACGGAGCACCCTTCATAGTGGTCGTCGCCCCCTTCGCGACGCTCTTCGGGATCTTCGCGATTGAGGCGGGATTGAACGTCTTTGAAACGATGGTGTTCTCGCTGGCAGTCTTTGCAGGGGCAGCCCAGTTCACAGCCCTGCAACTGATGCAGGAAAACGCACCAACGATCATCGTGCTGGCCTCGGCCTTGGCGGTCAACCTGCGCATGGCGATGTATTCGGCCTCACTGACACCCTATCTGGGGGCCGCGCCGTTCTGGCAACGGGCAATCGCGGCCTACTTTACGGTCGATCAATCCTACGCAGTCTCCATCGGCAAGTTCGAAAAAGACCCCAACATGACTGTCTCGGAACGGCTGCGATATTTCGCAGGGGCAGTCTCTCCGGTGGTGCCAATGTGGTACCTGTTCACGCTGATCGGCGCGCTTGTGGGGGCGCAAATTCCAGACACATGGGCGCTCGATTTCGCACTGCCCATCGCCTTTCTGGCCATGATCGCACCCATGCTGCGGACCCTCGCACATGTGGTGGCGGCCTCGGTGGCAATCATCGTGGCCCTTCTCAGCGCAGGGCTGCCCTTTAACCTCAGCCTGATCGTCGGCGGCATTGCAGGGATGATGGCAGGCGCACGGACAGAGCTTTGGATGATCCGCAAAGGCACATGGACATGATCGACAAGGGGGAACTATGGATCGTCATCATCGGCCTCGCCATCGGCAGCTTCGCGCTACGGTTCGCCTTTTTGGGGATCGTCGGGGATAAACCCATGCCCGAATGGATGCTGCGGCATCTGCGGTACACGGCCGTCGCGGTTCTGCCCGCCCTCGTGGCACCCTTGGTGATCTGGCCCAGCGCCACAGACGGGCAACCCGACCCCGCGCGCATGATCGCGGCACTGGTCACGTTAACCGTCGGCTACACCACCAAAAACGTGTTCATCGCGATGGGGACAGGGGCGGTGACATTGTACGGAATGCTCTATCTGATAGGGTAAGCCGCGTTCTTCCAAATCGCAAAATCCACGCCAAAAGGACCACCCGCATGATTTCCTACGTCACAGTCGGCGCCAACGACATCGCAGCGGCCAAACGGTTCTACACAGCACTTCTGCCCGCCCTCGGATACGGGCTGAGCGAGGGACCAGAGGGCCTCAGCTTCGCCCTGCCCGTCCCCGCTGGCGAAAAACCGACACTCCCCGATTTCTACGTCAAACCCACCTTCGACGGACAACCGGCCTCGGTTGGAAACGGGGTCATGGTGGCCTTTGAAGCGGACACCCAAGCCAAGGTTCGCACGCTCCACGCAGCCGCATTGAACGCAGGCGGAACAGACGAAGGACAACCGGGGTTTCGGCCAAATTACGGAGCAGACTTCTACGTCAGCTACCTGCGCGACCCGCAAGGCAACAAACTGGCGCTGTTTTCCAGCAATCCAGATGAGCCGGGGCGGGACGGGTAAAGCGCCAACAGGCTCGAAATCAATCCGCAGGCCCAAACGGCTCAATCTGTTCCACATCCACCATATCATTCGACCGCCCTCCGCAGCGGTACAAACGTTTGCCCTGATCGGGATAGTCGATCACATCCTCGGCAAGCCGTTGCCCAATGACCAAAAGGCGCAAAGGCACATCGCCGGTATTGCGGATTTCATGGGCAGGACCGCCTTTTGGATAGCCAACAAAGTCGCCCACATCGATCGCATGGGTCGCGTCGCCCGTCCGCGCCGTGCCCGCCCCGCTTAGAACGTAAACAGCTTCGTCCTCGCAGGCATGAACGTGATATTCGGTGCTTTTGTCACCCTGCGCGATCTCAAAAATGTTGACGCCAAGCGTCGTCAACCCCGTCACATCCCCGGGCGAGGATATGCGGCGTCGGGCCTCGAGGTTCACGGGGTGAACGCTGTCGGTGACAGGCAAGGCAGTCAGCTCAGCGGCGGTCAGATGGTAACGGTCTGGCATGGCAAACGCTCCTTTTCAGGCACAAAGGCTAAAGAGAATCTGACAAAGGGGAAGAGGCAAGTGGCGCTGCACTCTGTCGAACCCAAACCTCAAATCGCCGATCCGCGCGGCGGCTTCGCCTTGTTCCGCGCTTGGTCGCCCCTAATCTCAGCGTTCCACCGCATGCACCCAAACTTCCGCATCCGGCTCATGGGCAGCCCGCGTTCCGTCTTTGACAGCACCAAGCCGCGTAGCGACAGCTTGCGAGCGCGTGTTCCCATGATCGATGTAGCTATATAGGCGATCCAAACCCAGATCCGTAGCGGCCCATTTCTTGACAGCCATCGCAGCCTCGGTGGCATAGCCTTTGCCCTCGGCACCCTCATACAGATGCCATGCCAGTTCAACATCGGGCCAGTTTGAATGCTTCAGCAAACCAACACGGCCCACGGGTTCCCCCGCATCTTGCAAAACAACAGTGAAAAAACCAAACCCGTGCCACTGCCAATGGCCCACACCGATCATAAATCCGAACCAAGCCTGCTCAGTAGAAACGGTCTCACCTTGGGCTTGCATCGCAGGGGCGCTGGTCATGAAACGGGTCAACGCAGGCAGATCATCGCGCTCAGGCCCACGCAGGATCAATCGGTCAGTGGTCAAGGTCGGGGCTGTGGTCAGGTTTTGCATAAAAACCCCCTAAAGCCCGGTCACCCCGTCCAACACATCACCGGCATCATTCTCATAGTACTTGTCCGTGACGACACCGGGCAGACCAGCAAAGCTTTCCATCAGCTTGGCGGGATACCACGTGGATTTGACACCCTGAAAGCCGGGCAACTGGCGCAAAATGCCCGATGTGGTGGTGGAACACTGCGCACTCGACACGCGGCCTTGGGCCAAGGCCAACCGGATCGCTTGCGTGGCAACCTCAGGGGCAACCTGCACCTCTTGGGTCACCACATGATATGCGGCACGGGAATGAGCACCCTTATAGGCTTGCAACACCTGCGGGGTGACACCGAAAATGGTATCGCCGCGTTGGGGAATAGTCTCATGAAAGAACGATCCGGCAGGATCAAAGATGACCCGCTGTGATCCGTTGATCATCAGGGCAGTATGCCCGCCTGCACCGGTGGAATTGTTGATAACAGTGATCAAGGTCAGGGTCGACGGACCAGCAGCACGATAGGCGACAGCATCAAGCTGGGCCTGACTGGCATCAGGGGCACGCGCGGCCGGGGTACAGGCTGCAACAGCCAAGGCCAGTGCAAGACATGCAATCAGTCGAAACAACTGCGTCATACCGGCCCCCCCCGATGTGCAAAAAGTTAGAAGGTCAGGAAAATGCCCATCAAGACCAAGGTCACCAGAATGACAATCACAGTCCATTTGGTCCACGCCATGAACCCGTCAAAGGTCTTAACCTGAACTTTCGTATCCATCGTGCCGTGTTTGTGCTCAGCCATGGGATGATCCTTCATAATCTCGCAATATCGGTGTTGAGTAGGATATAGGCGGGCCTATGTCACGGCGTCAATCCGGCGCAGGGCATTTTAAGTATCTGCCTCTTCCAAATCAGCCGCCAGGCGAAAGCCAATGCGGTTGGGTTCGGCAGATTGCACGGCTTTGGGCAAAGCACGCAGCATGACATTCAACTGGGTGACATGCTGGATCAACTGGGTTTTGCCGCCCGCAGGGTCGGTGCCATAGAACGTGACCACATCAGGATCGAAAAAACCCATACCTTCGATGCGCAGAACACCGGCATCCCCGCCGGTAAAGCCCATCGCAACCTCGTGGTCGGCATCCAACTGTTCCTCAAAGTTCTTGAGATACATGATGATACGCTCATAGGCCCATTGGGCAGGGCTTTTGGGCTTTTGGGATTTTGGATCAACAGGTTTGGCTGCGGGTTCAGCAGCCATCGGCTTTTGCTCGGGGTTGGTATGCACTTCATGACACCGGCCCAAGGCCTCTGCCTCCATCGCGTCGGCTGCAGTTTTGATCTTCCCGTCCATGGCTTATCCTTTACGGCTGTACACCCACGCACCATCATCGCGAAGGGTGCGCGTGGCCAGCCCTTCTTGGTAAAGGTGGCTCAAATGGGCAAAAGACTCAACCAGCGCCAGACCATATTCGCCCTCACCTATCGCTCTTTTGAACAAAGGTGAAAAACACTCGCCCGCAGATTTGGGGGTATCGATATACTCAAGCAACCGCTTCAACGCGCCGTGATGGTTCTCAATCAACTGGGTCATGCGAAACGGAAGACCGGTAAACGGCAGCTTATGACCGCCTAAAACCAGATGATCCTCACGGGCCAACAAAGACAACCGCTCGCAGGCCTCCAACCATTCACCAATCGGATCGGCCATAGGCTCGGTCGCATAAACACCCACGTTAGGGCTGATCGAGGGTAAAATCTGATCGCCTGCAATCACCAGATTATCGTCGCGGCTCCAGAAGGTGGCGTGCTCGGGGGCATGGCCGTTGCCCATATGAATGTCCCAAGTGCGCCCCCCCATCTCGATGGTGTCATCCTGCTTGATGCGGGTGTAGCCCACAGGCAAAGGCGCCACGATATCAGCGAAATTGAACGGCCGCTCCGTGCGCCGCTTTTCCAACAGTGCAGGGTCCATACCGGCAGTGACATAAAAGGCGATCGTTTCAGGAGACGACACAGGTTGTTCGTCCAGCTGCAACATACGGCCCATCAACCAACTGGTGCGGGTGGTGATCAGCTCGGCACCATGGTCGGACTGCAACCAGCCCGCCATACCAATGTGATCGGGGTGGTGATGGGTGACAACAACGCGGGAAATAGGCTTGCCCTGCAACGGACCCGCCATCAACTCAGCCCAAATCGCGCGGCCTTTCTTACTGTCAAAACCGGTGTCTATGACGGTCCAACTGTCACCCTCATCGAGCGCATAGATGTTCACATGATCCAGCTTCATCGGCAAAGGCAGACGCATCCACAAAATACCGGGGGCGACCTCGATGGCCGCGCCAATTGCAGGCGGATCTTCCCAAGGATAGCGAATACCGCCCGCCGCACCGTCCATCATGCGCTCAACTCTTCGACGGTCATGGCAAACAAATCCTCCGCCCCGCTAGAGGCATGGTTCAGCAGGCTCTCATGCTCAGGCAAAAGGCGCTGAATATAGAACCGCGCCAGCTTCACACGGGCACTGTCAGGGACGGCAACAGCGGCGGCCAGATGGTAATGACCACCCAAAACACGCGCAAACGCACGCAAATAGGGAACGGCACCAGCAAAACGATCATTCAGATCACCCTGCCCCGCCAGCCATTCGGTGGTCTCGCGCAACGACTCACAGGCCTGCCATACAGCCTCAGCCATGCGCGGAAACACAGGGCGGGCGGCCTCAGCGGCTTCTTCAATCTCATCCAGCAGCAATCCAGCCGCCTCGCCACCATCCATCATCTTGCGGGCGACAAGATCCATCGCCTGAATACCATTGGTGCCCTCATAAATGGCCGTCACACGCACATCGCGGGCAAACTGGGCAGCGCCGGTTTCCTCGATATAGCCCATCCCGCCATGAACCTGCACACCCATGCTGGCGACCTCGATCCCAACATCGGTGCCAAAAGCCTTGGCAATGGGGGTCAACAAAGCCGCACGCGCCGCCCATGCGGGATCAGCGGTGGCGGTTTCCATATCAATCGCCACAGCACAGGCCATCTCAATGGCGCGGGCGGCGTAGGTGTCGGCCTTCATGCTCATCAGCATCCGGCGCACATCAGCATGATCGACGATGGTACCAGTTTCGCCAGCACTGGTGCGGCCCTGCTTGCGGTCCATTGCATAGGCAATCGCATGTTGGGTGGCAGCCTCAGCCACACCAATGCCCTGCCCGCCAACACCCAAACGGGCGTTGTTCATCATGGTGAACATCGCAGCCATGCCACCGTTCTCAGGGCCAACCATCCAGCCGGTCGCACCATCATACTGCATGACACAGGTGGGCGATCCATGCAGACCCAGCTTGTGTTCCAGCGACACGACCTTCAGCGTATTGGCAACACCGGCCTCGCCACTGGCATCCGGCAACCGCTTGGGCACCAGAAACAAGCTGATGCCTTTGGTGCCCTTTGGCGCACCCTCAAGACGGGCCAGCACCAGATGGCAGATGTTCTCGGCGCAGTCGTGATCGCCCCAACTGATGTAAATCTTCTGACCCGTGATCGCGTAAGTCCCGTCGCCATTGGGTTCGGCCTTGGAGGTCAAAGCCCCCACGTCCGATCCGGCCTGCGGCTCGGTCAGGTTCATCGTGCCGGTCCATTCACCGCTCACCAGTTTGGGCAGATACAGGGCCTTGATTTCGTCGCTGGCGTGATGCTCCAAGGCTTCAATCTGCCCCTGCGACATCAAAGGGGCCAGCTGGATCGACAAGCAAGCACCGCTGATCATCTCGTTGACGGCGGCAGTCACAGTCATAGGCAGGCCCATTCCGCCAAATTCGGGGTCGGCAGAAATCGACACCCAACCGCCGTCGGCAATGGCGCGATAGCCGTCCACAAAACCGGGCGAGGTGCGCACCACACCGTTTTCCAATCGGGCGGGATGCAAATCACCGGGGCGCTGCAATGGGGCCAGAACCTCGTCACACATACGTGCTGCTTCGGTCAGGACAGCAGCCACAGTCTCACCCGTCGCCTCGGCAAAGCGGTCGGTGCCAGCCACTGCGTCAAAGCCCACAACATGGTCCATCAAAAAGCGGTACTCGGAGACAGCAGATCTATAACTCATGGCTCTAGCCTTTCAAACGGAGGGCAGCTTGGCAAATGGGAAAACCGCCTCTAAACACATCAAACTTGGGTTATGCGTGACCCAAGGGAACACAGCACGCAACTTGAACGCCGCGTCACGAGGACAGATGCAAAACGTCGCAACACAGATGCTCAAGGCCGATGAGGTCGCTCAGGCAGCCCTCATTCTGGGCCGCGGCGGGCTTGTGGCCTTCCCTTCTGAAACGGTCTACGGGCTGGGGGCAGACGCACGCAACGGGCAAGCCGTGGCGCAGGTTTACGCCGCCAAAGGCAGACCCAGCTTCAACCCGCTGATCGTACATGTGGGCAGCGTTGAGGCCGCACAAACCTATGTGGACTGGACCTCCCAAGCACAGGCTTTGGCACAGGCATTCTGGCCCGGCCCGCTGACACTTGTGTTGCCGTTGAAACCGGATCACGGGCTGTCGGGGCTGGTCACCGCAGGGCTCGACACATTGGCAATCCGGCAACCGGCGCATCCGGTCATGGCAGCGCTTTTGGCCGCGTTTGACGGACCGATCGCAGGACCCTCTGCCAATACATCAGGCCGGATCAGTCCGACACGGGCAAGTCATGTCATGGCAGACCTGAACGGCAAGATAGATGCGGTGCTTGATGGCGGGCCCTGCGAAGTCGGGCTTGAATCCACGATCATCGGGCTTAGCGGCGCACCGACGCTCTTGCGCGCAGGCGGCATCCCGACCAAGGCGATTGAACAGTGCTTGGGGCAACCGCTCGCATCCGACACCGACGCCACGGACATCACCGCACCGGGGCAAATGCAGTCCCACTACGCACCGCGCGCCACGGTCAGGCTCAACGCGACATCGGCTGAAGACAACGAGGTTCTGCTCGGCTTCGGCACGATGGAGTGCGATCTAAACCTGTCCCCCGCAGGGAATGTGATCGAAGCGGCAGCGAACCTCTTTGAGCACCTGCACCAGTTGGATCGCACGGGCAAAGACATCGCGGTGGCGCAAATTCCAGACACAGGGATCGGACAAGCCATCAACGACCGGCTGAAACGGGCAGCCGCACCGCGCTAATCAGGCGCGGCCCGACACGGCAGACAGACCCACCGGATCAACACCGATCTTGTCCAAGGCACAGGCCCATTTCAAATCATCCTCGGTCTGAAACACCAGTTCAGGACAGGCAGGACAGGTCAGCCATCCATTGCCCATTATCTCTGTCTCCAACTGATCTGGACCCCATCCGGCATAGCCAAGCATCAACAAGGCATCCGACGGACCACGCCCCTTTGCCATGTTTTCAAGAATATCAATCGTGCCGGTCATCGAAAACACGCCGTCCACGTCCAAAGTATGCAAATCGGATGTATAATCAGGCGAATGCAGCACGAAACCACGGGCGTGTTCGACAGGGCCGCCAAAATAGATGGGCAACTCAATCGGCAGTGTTCCATGGGACAGATTAAGCTGGTCAAAGACTTCGCGAACAGACACATCTTGCGCGGGTTTGTTGATGATCAACCCCATCGCGCCCTCTTCGGATTGGGCACAGATAAAGATGACAGACCCGATGAAACGCGGATCCAGCATCGAAGGCATCGCAATCAGCAACTGCCCCGTCAGGTTGAAGTTATCTCCAGCAGAGGTCATCAGATCGGACACTCAATAAATAAGCGGATACACCGCACAGAACTTTTCATTCGGAAAATACTTTATACGTCTAACATCTAAAACATTACAACTTTTAAGAAAACGCTAACTCTATCGTGACTTGGCTTTGATCTCATCCTACCCCATCTAACAGATATGAAAAAACTGCTTCAATCCAGCGTTTTGACGCTTTTGGCCCTGAATTTACCCGCGTTAGCGCAATCAGGACTGGATGATGTCGTGCAAGTCGACATTTTGCCCGGTTGGGATTCGAACGATGGCACCACGCGGATGGCCGGATTGCGGATCAAAATGGCACCGGGGTGGAAAACCTACTGGCGCGCGCCGGGTGATGCAGGCATCCCGCCACAGTTCGACTGGTCCGGTTCAAGCAACCTGTCGGGGGTGCATGTGCACTGGCCGACACCGCAGGTCTTTCACCAAAGCGGCATGCGCTCCATCGGGTATGACAACATGGTTGTGCTGCCCCTGACGTTGCAGCCCAATACACAGGGCAAAGACATCGCGCTTTATGGGAACATCGACATTGGGGTCTGTTCGG
Organism: uncultured Sulfitobacter sp.; assembly: GCA_964636575.1. Classification (GTDB taxonomy): domain Bacteria; phylum Pseudomonadota; class Alphaproteobacteria; order Rhodobacterales; family Rhodobacteraceae; genus CAZWSE01. Next base: position 24,504 of record CAZWSE010000027.1, read on the forward strand.
AAATCTGCATCCCCTATTCGGTGACTGTTACAGGCACGATCCCGCATGGGGTCACCACACGGGACGGACAAATCGCAGCCTCTATCGCACAAGCCCCCTACTCAGCGTCTGAGGCTGGCGTAACCTCAGCAACCTGCGCGGTGACGCCCACATCCGACGGGGTAAACCTGACAGCGACCATCAAAGTTCCATCGACAGGCGGCGCAGAAGTCGCAGTGATCGAGGCCGGCAACGACCACATCTGGACATCCGAACCCAAAGTTCAAAGACGCGGGCGGACGGTGACAGCGACAGCGGATATGATGCACGTCAACGGCGACGCCTTCGCGCTCGACCGCTCATCGGTGGTGATCACGATACTCGGGCGCAAACACGCGGTCGAAATCAAAGGCTGCACGGCAGGTTAGTCAGGCGACAAGCTCAGGCCGACCGCCGCGACATCGCAAGGCTCAACGCCAGCACGATATACGTGATCAAACAGATCGCAGCGACGCCCCCCAAGAACAGGCCAGAGGCCGCAATCATCGGTGACATCTCTCCGGCTACAGGCAACCAGTCTGCCAATGATCCGGTCCAGGCCGTCAGCCCAATCGTCGCCACACCCCATGCAAGGCAAAGTGCTGCAACCGCGACAAGCGTCCCACGATACCCGCCCGCGCGGTTCATGCGCACACCATGGCGGAAGGCAGCAATCTGACGGCTGAAATCATGCTGCACAGCGACCAAAGCAGGAACCACCAGCAAAACCAGCACCATGCCAAAGCCAAGGCCATAGACCAGCGTAATGACAGTCGGTTTCAGGAACTGTGCCTGCTGGGATTTTTCAAACAACAAGGGTGCCATGCCCAGCACAGTGGTCAACGTGGTCAGCAATACAGGGCGCAAACGATCTGTCGCACCTTCAATAATCGACGGGATCAAACCGCGCTCTTCGGCATATTCATCAATGGTCGTCACAAGCACGATTGAATCGTTGATGACAATGCCCGTCATGCCAAGCAAGCCAACGACCGTGAACATGCTCAACGGCACATCCCAATAGTGGTGACCGTAAATGGTGCCAACCAGCCCGAACGGAATGATCGACATCACCACCATAGGCCGCGTCCACGATCCAAAGACCCATGACAGCACCAGATAAATCCCCGTCAGGCATAAGATCAAACCGGTCATGGCATCAGACAAAAACTGGTCTTCCTGCTCGCTCAGACCGGACAAGCGCCATTCAATCTGACGTTCTTCGGCGATGCGGGGCAGAATGGTTGTCTCCAAGGCTTCAGAGATTTCAGTGGCACGCGCGGCGTCATCCTCTGAAATATCGCCCGTCACAGAAATCAATCTGATCCCGTTCTCGCGGCGGACAGTGGAAAAGCCGGTGCGCTGCTGGACACTGACAATATCAGCCAGCGGAACATAAGCACCAGACGGTGTGCGCATCTGGGTGCGCTCCAAAAAGTCTGCGGTCAGCTCGCCCTTGGGCAATTCTACACGCACCGTCGCACTGCGCGGACCGTCAGGATAGGTGGCGGCCTCTATCCCGTTCAAACGGTTGCGCAGGGCACGGCCAAGGGTGTCGATGGTAAAGCCCAGCGCTTGCCCTTGGGCGGTCAGATCAAGGATCAGCTCTTCTTTGTCATAGGCCAGATTGTCCTGCACGGCAGACACTTCGGGGTACTGGGTCAGGGCGGTTTGCAGATCCTCAGACGCGGCTTTCAGGGTGTCGGTAGAGGCGCCAAAAAACTCAACGTCCAAGCCGTCGCCCCCAGGGCCAGACCGCCACGACCGGAACGATACAGTTTCAACAAGCGGATGATTGCGAACCTCGTCTTGCAAGGTGGCGACAAAAGCAAAGCTGGAATAAGGGCGATCATCGGCATCGATCAACTCAATAGAAATCCCGCCCAGCAAATCGCTGTCCTTGGATTCGACACCGCTTAGGCCACGACCCGCGTTGCCACCGACTTCGGTGATGACATAGTCAATCGGGCTGACACCGCCATTTTCAGACGCATACTGTTCGGCCACAGCACGGGTGGCACGCTGCATCTCGCGCATCATGGCAAGCGTATCTTCACGAGTGGCCGCATCAGTCATGGCAAAGTTGCCCGTGACAGACCCACGCTCGGGGGCATTAAAGAACCGCCACTGCACATCGCCTTTGATGAACAAGGACACCTGCGACGCAAGGATCACAAGCGCACCGGCCAGCACAACATAACGGGCGGCAATGACACCGGCCATAAAGGGACGGAACAGACTTTCGCGGACCCAAACAAAGCCCTTGTTCACAGTGCGGCTCGGCCAGTCATACCAATGCTTCACATCGGCATGGGCCAAAGCATGAGACATGTGGTGCGGCAGGATCAGGAAACATTCGACCAATGAGGCGATCAAAACCATAATCACAGTGAACGGAATATCGATGATCAAATCACCAAAGCGCCCGCCCACAGCCGTCAGTCCAAAAAAGGCGATGACCGTGGTCAAGGTGGCCGCAAACACAGGCATCGCCATGCGACGGGCAGCGTTTTCAGCGGCAACAACTGGGTGCTCTTTGTAACGGCGAACACGGTGATCGGCATGCTCTCCCACTACAATGGCGTCATCAACAACGATCCCAAGTGTGATGATCAGCCCGAACAAAGACACCATATTGATGGTGATCCCAAAGGCATACATCAGGGCAAAGGCCGCGGCCATGGCCACAGGAATACCGGCAGCGACCCAAAAGGCCGTGCGCGCGTTCAGGAACAGGAATAGCAAGCTGACAACAAGCGCAAGCCCGACCATCCCGTTGTCGATCAACAGGTTCAAACGGCTGGTAATGGCCTCGGCACGGGTGCGGATCAGCTCAACGGTGACACCTTGGGGCAAGGTCGATTGCAACTGCGCGGCCATCGCTTCGACTTGGGCCTGAATACCAATGGCATCACCCTGATCAGTACGGTCCACACGGATGGAAACGGCGGGGTTGTCGCCCACGAAATAGCTACGCTCGCGGTCGGTGCCTTCCACAAGGATCGTGGCAACATCGCCCACAGTCAGCTTTGACCCGTCATCGTTACTGCGCAGGATGATGCCAGCCAGCTGTTCGGCCGTGCGTTTTTCAACGCCTGTGCGCACGCGAGCATTGGCACCATCCACATCACCCGCAGGATCAGCGATCACCTCGGCGGCAATGGCCGCAGCGATCTCGGACATGGTGACATCATACTCAATCAAATGGGCAGAGGGGACCTCGATAATCGTCTGCGGGGCAGCAACACCGCGAATGGTGGTGCGGGTAACACCGGCAGCAAACAGACGGGTGACAAACTCATCGGCAAACAGGCCCAACTGTTCAGGGGCAACAGGACCGGTGATAACAACATCGGTGACACGATCACGCCAAGCGCCACGGGTCACGGTAGGTTCTTCGGCCTCATCGGGCAGGGTCGTGATCTGATCAACAGCGGTTTGAACATCGTCCGCAGCACGGGACATATCCCAGCCCGGCTCGAACTCAAGCGACAGATAGGCACTGCCCTCACGCGAAGCAGAGGTACTGCTTTCAACACCCTCAACCGACAGCAAAGCAGGCTCAAGCACCTGCACAATAGCGCTGTCCACGTCTTCGGCACCCGCACCGCTCCACGCGACTTGGATGTTCACATTATCGACGATCACATCAGGAAAGAACTGGGCGCGCATATTGGGGGCGGTGAAAAGACCAGCCACCAGCATCAACACAAGCAACAGATTTGCAGCCGTCTTGTGGCGGGTAAAATAACTCAGCAAACCGCCCGCAGCTTTGGGAATATCGCGGACCACGGGGTTAACCACCCATCCGGGATTCAATGCGGTTGACCATCTTGGCAGGCACCGACGGCTTTTGCAGCAAGCCCAGCACACGGGTCTTGGCCTCGGCAGGCATACGTTTGTTGGCCTCGACAAAGGCAATCAACTTGGCGCGCCGTTCCTCGGACAGCTCAAGCATCTCAGGGGCAGCAGGCACCTCGGCACCATCACCACGCAAGGGGCGCACGGAAATACCAGCGCCCAGAACAGGCGATCGGGTCACAACAACCTCGCGGCCCGCAAGCCCACGGCCGCGCACAAGCACACTGTCACCCTGACGGCGGATCAAAGTGACGGGCAAGGCTTCCAAACGGTTCTCGGGGTCCAGCACCAACACAGTACCACCCGCATCATAAGACGAGGCCGGCAACCGGACGAGGTTCTCCATCGCAGGTTCGCGCACAGACACAGTCACAAAATCACCGGGCTTAAACGCACGGGCGCCCTCAAGCTGTGCAAACAGCAAACGACCGGTCTGACCAGCGCCCGCAACAGCGGCATCGCGGGTCAAAATACCAGTGGCGGTCAGATCAACACCATCGACATCCAAGGTGATGGTCAAAGGGGCCTCAACCAAACGGCCATCTTCGGTCAGCAAACGGGCATACTGGGCAGTAGACACACGAAACGCAGCATCCAACGCCTCAGGATCAATCAATTCACCCAGCTTTTCATTCATCGACACCAGACGACCCTGCAAAGCAGTCACATCGCTCAGCGATCCGTCAAAAGGGGCGACAATGGTTGTATCGGCCAAGCGACGCTCGGCCTCGGCCAAGCCGATCTGGGTGCGCACCAAACGGGTGGCAGCCTGATCAATACGGGCCTCGGCAAGGGTCAAGGCCTGCCTGCGGGACAACACAGCCTGACGGGCCGACGCAGCGGCAAGTTCAGCCGTCTCGACAGCGGCAGCCGTGCCAACGCCACGGGTGGCCAAATCTTTTTGGCGCTGAAACGCGCTTTGACGCAAAGTCGCTTGGTCTTCGGCCGCAACCAGTTCATCGCGAACAATCGCCAACCCGCGGTCGGCCTCGCGGACCTCGGCCTCGGCATCGGACATATCGCTTTTCAAGCGATCCAGCGCGCTTTGGGCATCCGCAGGATCAACGCGCAACAAGACCTCGCCTGCACGTACATCGCCGCCTTCGACAAAGGCTTCCGACAGCTCAACCACACGGCCAGCAGCAGCAGCACGCAATTCCAAAGAACGACGGCTCTCGATCTCGCCAAAGGCGACCAACTCAGGGGCAATGGTTTCAGAGGCAGCCACAACCACATCCACAGCAAACACACGCTCGCGGTTTTGCGGGGCACGGGGCTCATCGTTCAAACGGGTCTGAATGGCACCAGAAATCAGAGACCCTGCATAAACCAGCAACGCCAGCGTCAAAGCCACAAGAAACAAACCCGTCAAGGATTGGCGCAAAAATCGCATATAAACTCAGTCCTTAGGTCACCCTATTAAAGCTAGGCTACCACGCAAAAATTCCAATGGAGCGTAAGTTTTACGCACCAATTCGTTACTTCCGTCGCAGATGTTCGTCCAAACGGGGCAGAATTTCCACAAAATTGCAGGGTTTATGGCGATAATCGAGCTGGCGTTGCAAAATCTCATCCCATGCGTCCTTGCAGGCACCGGGGCTTCCGGGCAGCGCAAACAGATAGGTTCCACCCGCAACACCCGCCGTGGCACGGCTTTGAACAGCGCTCGTGCCGATCTTTTGCATCGATACGATGGTGAAGACAGTGCCAAAAGCATCGATCTCTTTTTCATAGACATCGCGGTGGGCTTCCACAGTGACATCACGGCCTGTCAGGCCCGTACCACCAGTGGAAATCACCACATCGATCCTGTCATCAGCGATCCATGCGCGCAAGGTGTCAGCGATCAAAGGGCGGTCATCAGTGACAATCTTGCGGTCCGCCAACACATGGCCTGCGGCGGCGATCCGGTCCACCAACACCTGCCCCGATTTGTCATCGTCCAAGGCACGGGTGTCAGACACTGTCAAAACAGCAATCCGCACCGGCATAAATTCAACGGTTTCGTCAATCCGTGACATCACACACGCTCCAACATAGCCATACGCACAGCAAGGGCTGCAAACAGGGTTCCAGTGACATAGCCCGTGGCGCGGGCAAACCTCGGGCTGCCCGTGAGATGGCGACCAATCCCACCGGCAAAAACACCTACAGCCGCGTTTACGAAAAACCCGCAGATGGCCAGAACACTGCCAAAGATCAAAAACTGCGCCAGCACAGGGCGCGCAGGGTCCAGAAACTGCGGGATCAAAGCCAAGACAAACAAGATCACCTTCGGGTTGGTCAGGTTCACAATCATCCCGTCCCGAAAGGCACGGGTTGGGCGGACAGGCGGCACGTCCTCGGGCGATACAAGGCCCGCGCGAAAGGCGTTAAACGCCAGCCAAAGCAGATAGATCACACCCAGCCATCGGGCCACATCAAAGGCCACAGGATAGGCCGCAACAACAGCGCCAAGACCAAGCCCGGCAATGGTCACATGGACCATAGACCCCGTCGATATCCCAGCCGAGGCCGCAACCCCCGCCCGCGGCCCCGACCGCAGCCCTTGGCCCAGACAAAACACCATGTCCGGCCCCGGTGAGACATTCAAAAGCAAAACGGCTGGGACAAAGGCCAGCAAAGTGATCGGATCAACCATCACGCAGCCGCGCCTTCAGGGCCAATAGATCAGCCCAAGCCTCGCGCTTGGCAGCAGGATTGCGCAACAGATAGGCAGGGTGGAACATCGGCAAAACAGGCTTGCCCAGAACCTCGGCCCAGTGACCGCGCAAACGGGTGATCCCGCGTTTGCCCAGCAAAGCCTGACAGGAAATATTGCCCATCAAAACGATCACATCAGGGTCGGCCAAGGTAATATGACGCTCCACAAAGGGTCGCATCATGGCAATCTCTTCGGGCTTGGGGTCGCGGTTCTGGGGCGGACGCCACGGCAAAACATTGGTGATATAGACACCACTGGAACGCTCGATCTCAATGGCAGCAAGCATCTTGTCCAGCAACTGGCCGGCAGCACCGACAAAAGGCAAACCCTCGCGGTCCTCATCACGGCCAGGGGCCTCGCCCACAATCATAACACGGGCAGCAGGATCACCATCGGCAAACACAAGCGACTTGGCGCCAGATTTCAAAGGACAATGCGCGAAAGCAGCCATAGCAGCGCGCAACGCATCGAGATCAGCAGCGCCACCAGCGGCCGCCTGCGCCACAGCGACAGGATCAACCTCCGCGACAGGCACAACCGGCTCAGCGGCAGCAGCAGCCACCTTCACCTTCGGGGCAGCGGCCTCCAACCCATAGCGATCCACAGGGGCATCGCAGGTCGCCTCATCAGCGCCCAGCTCAATCTGCCACTCCAAAACAGAGCGCATCGCATGAGGGTCCATCGATTCCATACGCGCAACCTACGCCGGGTAATCAATAAACAAAACGCCCCACCCTTCTTTGTTCCAAATAAATCCCCGCCGGAGGCTCCCAAGCTTTTGCATCAAACCAAACTCCGGCCTATAGAGACGATGAAACCAACAAGGACCATAGGCCATGACCTTCCCGCACAGGCACCTTCTGGGGATCGAACAGCTCAAACCGGATCACATCACGGCGCTGCTTGATCTGGCGGACGACTATGTGACGCTGAACCGGCAGACCAGCAAACACAGGGACACGCTGGCGGGGCTGACACAGATCAACATGTTCTTTGAAAACTCGACACGGACGCAGGCCAGCTTTGAGCTGGCAGGCAAACGGCTTGGGGCGGATGTGATGAACATGGGGATGCAGGCGTCGTCGATCAAAAAGGGCGAAACGCTGATCGACACGGCGATGACGCTCAACGCAATGCACCCGGACCTGCTGGTGGTGCGGCACCCGCATTCAGGGGCGGTGAACCTGCTGGCGGAAAAAGTGAACTGCGCAGTGCTCAACGCAGGCGACGGACGGCACGAACACCCCACACAAGCGCTGCTTGACGCGCTCACAATCCGCCGCGCCAAAGGACGGCTGCACAGACTGTCGATCGCCATCTGCGGCGACATCGCACACAGCCGCGTGGCCCGCAGCAACATCATGCTCTTGGGCAAAATGGAAAACCGGATCAGGCTCATCGGGCCACCAACCCTCATGCCAAGTCAAATCAGCGAATTCGGGGTCGAGGTTTTCGACGACATGCGCGAAGGCTTAAAGGACGTCGACGTGGTGATGATGCTAAGATTGCAAAAAGAACGGATGGACGGCGGCTTTATCCCGTCCGAGCGCGAATACTACCACCGCTACGGGCTGGACGAAGACAAACTCAGCCACGCCAAACCGGACGCCATCGTGATGCACCCCGGCCCCATGAACCGAGGGGTGGAAATAGACGGCACACTCGCCGACGACATCAACCGCAGCGTCATCCAGGATCAAGTCGAAATGGGGGTCGCGGTGCGCATGGCAGCAATGGACCTTTTGGCACGAAACCTAAAAGCGGACATCTCGGGGGCGGCATGA
>CAZWSE010000027.1:32970-36723 GCA_964636575.1 uncultured Sulfitobacter sp.
ATGAAAATCAGCGCATCCGAACACGGGGTCATCCGCATCTTCGCACTCGACCTGCCCGCAGACCAAGCAGCAAAGTTCGACAGCGCAGCGCTCAAATCCGCGCTCGGGGCAGACAGCTTCGACGCAGACAAAGCCGAAATCTTCGACGTGGCAGACCTCGATGATCTGAAGCTGACAGGCTACCTCATACAAGGCAACGGGGTGTCCGAGACCGACGTCAGCCCCTTCGCACCGCAACTCAACGCGCTTAAAGGCCACGTGGCAATCGTCTATTCAGCCGCCTTCAAAGGCAGCGACCAAACACTCAAGATAACCACCCCGCTGCGGCACATCGCAACCTTCAACGAAGCCCCCTTGCAGGTCAAATTCAAAGACCTGCCCTCGGACAGCGCAGCGCGAACCACCCATACAAAGCCCGCCAAAAAACCAGTCTCCGACGCAGCCATGTCAGGACGGGTGGCAACGGTGGCGCTGCTGGTCATCTTCGCATTCACGGCCGTGTTCATCTGGGCGGCAGGATAAAGGCCGCTTGCGACACCCAAAGGGTCACAACCACTCGGCATACCCTTTCATCCAGTCTTGGCGCATTCGGTCCCCCTGCCCCACGAAACGGGCGGGCAACAGGCGATAGGCAGATATACGATCCGGCCTGAAATGCCGAAAATCCTCGCGCAACTCGCACCAGGCCGCAAGAACAATGGAATCAGCGTGATAGGAAATCGCAATCGGGCGAACCGTGCGCACACTCTCAAGACCGTCGGCGTTCTTATAAGTTAAGCTCATCTTCTGTTCATGTCGGATCGCCATTCGCACATCAGACAGATCAACAGATGTAGGCTCGTCAGCGCCCCAGCTTGATGCAAACAACGTATTGCTAAGCGGGGCAGCATCCGCCAGCTTTTGGGCGGCGCTGCGGGCGGCACGTTTGAGCCCCTTATCGCCGGTTCGGGTGATCATCGCCAAGCCGACAGTGACAGCCTCAACTTCCTCCACATTGAAATTGATCGGCGGCAAATCAAAACCGGACCGCATGATATAGCCCACACCAGCTTCGCCCTCGATAGGCACATTCAAAGCCTGAAGCGACGCAATATCGCGGTATACCGTACGTTTGGTAACCTCCAAATCTTCGGCGATCTGCTGAGCCGTGCAAGGCCGGTCCGAATTACGAAGCAATTGGATGATCTCAAACATCCGTACAGAACGACCCATCACTCCATCCCCCGAAAACGCGCAAGTTTCGCACCCAAATCAAAGACTGCTGACAGAAACATGTCAGCAGCAATATGGTAACTATAGGCAAAACGAACCCGGTCCAGACAAGGAGAAACTGAATGGAACACACATTTCGAGACCTTCACGCGCGGGGAAATCCCTTCATTCTGGCAAACGCATGGGACGCAGGGACAGCCTGCCTCTTCGCAGGGCTAGGGGCAAAAGCGCTCGCGACGTCATCAGGCGCACATGCGTTCACCTTGGGACGGCCCGATCTGGGAACGTTGACACGAGACGAAGCACTCACACATGCGCAAACCATTGTCTCGGCAACACCGCTTCCGGTCTCCGGCGATTTTGAAAACGGGTTCGGTGACGCACCGGACGCCTTGGAAGAAACCATCAAACTGTCAGCAGAAGTCGGACTGGCAGGCATCTCAATCGAAGACATAGGCTACCCCGACACAACGCCCTATGACTTTGACCTGGCAGTCGAAAGGATCAAAGCCGCGAGTGCGGCAGCAAAAGCGCTGCCAAATGACTTTGTACTCGTGGCACGTGCAGACGGGTTCATGCATGACCTCTACGATATTGAGGAATCAATCAGACGGATTCAGGCTTTTGAAGCCGCAGGGGCCGATTGCGTCTACGTGCCCTACCTAAAGGATTTGGACACCGTCACCAAGGTCTGCAACAGCGTGTCATGTCCGGTAAACGTGGGGATCAGCACAGTTGAAAACGTCAGCATGAAAGACTTCGCCAAAGCAGGGGCGGCGCGGATTTCACTGGGGATGGCAATGGCCACAGCCACACATACAACCCTGCACAGTATATCCACCAGCATGTTCGAAAACGGAGATTTCACAGCCCTCGGAAACTCCCTCTCTTATGAAACGATTGAGGCCTGCATGACCAAAGGAAGAACCGGATCCTGACCTAAAAAGATCGCCGGAAAAGGGAAGCTACAAACGGGGTTGAAAACAGCCCAAGGGGTTGGGCCGACGTCGTTACCATCGTGTGGGCGTCCCGCAACATCGCCTACAGCAAAATATCAAACTGTCTGCGGATCAGATCATCCTGCGCAGGGGTCAGATACTCAGGATGGTGGTCGTTCAAAGTCTGGCGGGCGCGGGCATTGGCCACAGTCCAAGCATCCTGGGCACCCGCTTCGGCCCAAGTGCGGGGCGCGTCTCGGTTGGCAAGGGACGGGTAAAAATAATCACGCTCCATCGCGGAAATGGTATGATCCTCCCCCAGAAAATGACCAGCACCCAAAACAGCAGCCACGGTCGCCTCAAAGCCAAGGTTGGCCTCGCTCACCTCAATGCCACGCAAGGCACGGTACGTATGCGAATGCATCTCGTCATCCAGAACAAAGGCCTCAAAACTGGCACCCAACAACGCGGCCGTCATACCAGAGCTTTCATAAATCAAATTGCCCCCCGCAAGGGCCGCAGCGAGAGAGCTGATACCCTTCTCAGCGCCGTACTGCGCATCAATGGCCTTCGCATCGGTCATGGAACAGGCGACACCCGACGGCAGACCCAACCAGTTCGACAATTGGGCAGAGGCGGCATTGAGAACAGCACTTTCACCACCACCACCCGAAAACGCACCGGTGCGCAAATCCACCACAAGCGGCCAGTTCGAAAAGACCATCGGAAAGCCGGGGCGGATCGCATGCACCATCACCAGACTGGCAAGGGTTTCAGCCAGGGATTGAGCGAGAAACCCGGCCATCGTCGCAGGGGCAGTGGCTCCGGCTTGGGCAGCAGTGATGCAAGACATGGGAATGTTATGCTCAATACAGGCATAAACGACATCAACCGCGTCCTCGCCATAGCGCATGGGCGAAATGACGGGGCTGATATGGGCCTTCAGAAAAGGACGTTTTGAGAACGCGCCCTCGCCACCGGCAGCAATATCCAGCATTTTGACAATGGGGGCGACGTTCTCGGCGACAGTAAAGGACGTGGCAACAGGCTTTGTGGTGTTGCGCAGCAAAGCGTAGACAGTGTTCACATCCAGATCAAAGGTTTCGGGGACATCGGTGGCCACACAACAGCGGGTATACCAACTGACATTGGCCAAAGTGTCTTGCAGACGGGTGAAATCATGCAGGTCTTGCAGGGTAGACGGACGGTAAATGCCACTGTCCAAATCCAAAGTCTGCACGGCAGCGCCACCCGTGCCAAAATAGACCTTATTGCCGCCCACCTCGATAGATCGAGCCTCATCACGGCCATGCAAAACAAAGGTCTTGGCCGCGGCAGCAATGGCATCCTCAACCAAAGCTTTGGGAAACGTCAGGCGCCCGTTGTCCGCCTCAACCGCACCAACGGCGATCAGATCGCTGCGCAGACGGTCGGGAACTTCGCCCATGCCAAGCTCCGACAAAAGCCGCAGGGTCGTCGCAAAGATACGCTCAAGATCAGCATCGGAAAGAGGCCGATACGTCCCGCCAACCTGCCCCGGAGGACACGGATCCAGCACAGGCTTGGCCGCGCGCAACACATGCCGCTGCGCACGCCCACCACT
>CAZWSE010000028.1:0-35592 GCA_964636575.1 uncultured Sulfitobacter sp.
CATCGACCTACTGATTAAAAGTCAGTTGCTCTACCAACTGAGCTAACGGCCCACTAAGCGGTCTAACTAGAAAGGGTTCCCCCTCTGGTCAAGCCCGAAAACTCAATTTTTCCGCCGACATACTAGATTCATTGTCCGCCCAAGCGTATATGCCCGCCATGAGCGAAAAACGCACCTCCGGACTGCCCTTTATGAAGATGCATGGGCTTGGAAACGACTTTGTCGTGCTGGACGCGCGCGCAGATTCGATTGCGATGACCCCTGCCCTAGCTGAGGCTATCGCAGATCGGCATCGCGGCATCGGGTTTGATCAGCTCGCCTTGCTTACCAAAGGCACCGGTGACGTGCATCTGACCTTCTACAACGCGGACGGATCGACCGCGGCTGCCTGCGGAAACGCCACCCGTTGTATTGCGCGGCACATCATGGATGAAACGGGTACAGAAAGCCTTCACCTGACCACCGACCGTGGCGATTTATACGCCCGGGATATGGGGGATCGGATCACATCGGTGAACATGGGGCAGCCTCAGCTGGATTGGGCCGATATTCCGCTGGCCGAGCAGATGGACACCTTACAATTACCGATCGAGGGCGCACCAACGGCCACCGGCATGGGCAACCCACATTGTACCTTCTTTGTCGACGACGCCGAGGCGGTAGCGCTTGAAACTTTTGGCCCTGAGATGGAACACCATCCGCTGTTTCCGCAGCGCACCAATGTGCAAGTGGCCCAGATCATCGGTACGGATCACATTCGTATGCGGGTGTGGGAACGCGGGGTCGGTATCACGCTCGCCTCCGGGTCTTCATCTTGCGCGACCGCCGTCGCAGCTGCGCGTCGGGAGCTGACAGGGCGCAGTGTGCGCATTGATCTGGATGGTGGCACCTTGCAGGTGGACTGGCGCGAAGACGGCGTTTGGATGACCGGCCCAACGGCGCATGTGTTCAACGGAACGCTCACCGCGGACTGGCTCGCGGCTGTATGACCGCCCCCGTCTTTTCAAACCACGGGTGTCGGCTCAACGCATATGAAACCGAAGCCATGAAAGATCTCGCCGGACAGGCGGGGCTTGAGAATGCGGTCATCGTAAACACATGCGCGGTCACAGCCGAGGCCGTCCGAAAAGCCCGCCAAGACATCCGCAAACTGCGGCGTGACAACCCGAATGCAAAACTGATCGTGACCGGTTGTGCAGCGCAAACAGAGCCCGACACCTTCGCGAATATGGCCGAGGTCGACGCCGTAATCGGCAACACCGAAAAGATGACGCCCGGCACTTGGGCAGGGCTGGCAGGAGACTTCGGAACAGAGCCCGTGCAAGTCGACGATATCATGTCCGTACGCGAAACCGCAGGGCATCTGATCGACGGTTTCGGCACCCGCAGCCGCGCCTATGTGCAGGTTCAGAACGGATGTGATCATCGGTGTACCTTTTGCATCATCCCGTATGGGCGCGGAAATTCTCGGTCGGTTCCAGCGGGCGTTGTGGTCGATCAGATCAAGCGGCTGGTGGACAAGGGGTTCAACGAAGTCGTGCTCACAGGGGTCGACCTGACAAGCTGGGGGGCGGACCTACCGTCCGAGCCGAAGCTCGGTGATCTTGTTATGCGCATCCTGAAACTGGTGCCCGACCTGCCCCGTCTACGGATCAGCAGCATCGACAGCATTGAGGTCGATGAAAACCTTCTGGCGGCAATCGCGACGGAGCCACGCCTGATGCCCCATCTGCATCTATCGCTACAGCACGGCGATGATTTGATCCTGAAGCGGATGAAACGGCGGCACCTGCGCGATGACGCGATCAGGTTCGCGCAAGACGCTAAGCAACTGCGGCCAGACATGACCTTCGGGGCAGACATCATCGCGGGCTTTCCAACCGAAACAGAAGCGGCATTTGAGAATTCGCTTAAGCTGGTCGAAGACTGCGATTTGACGTGGCTGCATGTTTTTCCCTATTCGGCCCGCCAAGGGACACCCGCAGCGCGGATGCCAGCCGTGAAGGGGCCGCTGATCAAAGAACGGGCTGCACGGCTACGCGCGGCAGGGGCACAGCAGGTCGCGGTGCATCTGGCAGCTCAGGTTGGGCGCACCCATCACATCCTCATGGAAAGCCCGCGTATGGGCCGGACAGAGCAATTCACCGAAGTCACATTCGACACGGATCAACCCGTGGGGCAAATTGTGACAGCGACCATCACTGGACAAGCCGACAACACGCTAACCGCCTGACAAAGAAAAACCCCCGCGACCATATCGGCGCGGGGGTTTTTGTAAGATCAACTTGATCCGAACCTTAGTGGTTTTTCTTACCCTTCACAGGCGCCCAGATGCGCTTGTTGGTGAGGTACAGCAACACGGACAGAATTGTCAGGAACAGAACCCCAACAAAACCGGCTTGCTTGCGGGCCATCATCTTCGGCTCGGCGGTCCACATCAAAAAGGCAGATACGTCCTCGGACATGCTATGGAGGTCATTTGCATGACCATCCGCATATTCAAGCCAACCGTCCTCCATAGGAGGGGCCATAGCAATCCAGGTGCCCTTCACGGTGGAATAGCCTTTCTCGTCCTTACACTCGTCCGGAACACCACCATTGCCGAAGGCGGTGTTGTAGTATCCGTCAAAGTCCTCAGGGGCACAGGCAGGCGGGTCTTCATAACCCGTCAGCAAAGAGGCGATATAGTCAGCGCCCCCCATGCCTTTGAAAAACTGGTTGATCCCCAAACCGTAAGGGCCGTGGAAACCGGCACGTTTCTTGGCCATCAAGGACAGATCGGGCGCGGTTTCAAGGCTGGATTCAGGGAAGAAGTTCGCAGGTTTGCGGGCGACATCCTCATCCAGTTCGGCATCGTATATTTCCGGCAGTTCGGCAGCATAAGCACGGACCTGATCTTCCGGCATGGCTGGGCCACCCGGGTCAGACAGGGTCCGGATCGGCACGAACTTCAAACCGTGGCAGGCAGCACAGACTTCAGTGTAAACCTGAAGGCCGCGTTGCAACTGGTTGGTGTCATACTTGCCAAATGGGCCATCGAAGGAAAAGTCGATGTCTTCGACATGACCAACACCACCAGCAGCAAAACTGCTGGTCGCAAAGGACAGGGCCAGTGCGGCGCTGAGGGCGAGTTTCTTAAACATGTATCAATTCCCTCTTATTCGGCCGGATTAACGGCAGGGTTTGCCGCATCGGTCGTTGGGCCATAATGAGATGCGAAGTCTTCTTCGATCGTCTCAGGCTGTTGCGTCGGTTTCTCGATCACGCCAAGCAGTGGCAGGATCACCAGGAAGTAGGCAAACCAATACACCGTACCGATCAACGAGATCGTGGCATAAGGCTCTTCCGCAGGCATCGCACCTACCCATGTCAAAAGTACAAAATCGAAGCACAGCAACGCAAACCACCACTTGAACATCGGACGGTACCGACCGGAGCGCACGCTGGATGTGTCCAGCCACGGCGCCAGCGCCATCACGGCAATCGCGCCAAACATCGCAAGAACCCCGAAGAACTTGGCGTCAACGATGCCAGCCGTCAGGAACGACACAATCTGTACAACCCAGACGTCATCGGTAAAGGCGCGCAGGATCGCGTAGAACGGCAGGAAGTACCATTCGGGCACGATGTGCGCAGGCGTCGCCAACGGGTTGGCTTCGATGTAATTGTCCGGGTGACCAAGGTAGTTCGGCATAAAGCCCACAACCGCGAAGAACACCGCCAGAATAACGGCCAGCGCGAACAAATCCTTGATAACGAAATACGGCCAGAACGGCAGCGTATCCTTGGCGGCGTCCTCTTTCGAGGTACGGCGCACTTCAACACCTGTGGGGTTGTTGTTGCCTGTCGTGTGGAACGCCCAGATGTGCACGATAACCAGACCGGCAATCACAAACGGCAGCAGGTAGTGCAAGCTGAAGAAACGGTTCAGCGTGGCGTTATCAACCGCAGGTCCGCCCAAAAGGAAGGTTTGGATCGTGTCACCAACAAACGGGATCGCACCGAAGAGGCCTGTAATAACAGTCGCACCCCAGAAGGACATCTGACCCCAAGGCAAAACGTAGCCCATAAAGGCAGTTGCCATCATCAGAAGGTAAATCAACATCCCGATGATCCACGTAATCTCACGTGGAGCTTTGTAAGAGCCATAGTATAGACCGCGGAAAATATGGGCATAGACCGCAACAAAGAACAGCGAAGCGCCATTCTGGTGAATGTAGCGCAGCATGTAGCCGCCATTCACGTTGCGCATGATGTGCTCAACGCTCGCAAAAGCATAGTCAACATGCGGCGTGTAATGCATCGCAAGAACGATGCCGGTCACAATTTGCAACACAAGACAGAAGGTCAGCACAATGCCCCAAATCCACATCCAATTCAGGTTCTTCGGTGTGGGGATCATGATTGTGTCATACATCAAGCCAACGACGGGCAGGCGGGAATGCAGCCACTTTTCCTTACTTGATTTCGGCTCGTAATGGTCGTGAGGAATACCAGACATTTTTTATGCGCTCCCTTAACCCAATTTGATCGTGGACTCATCCACGAATTCTGCGACAGGCACCGGCAGGTTTGTCGGTGCAGGACCTTTGCGGATACGACCCGCAGTATCATAGTGCGAACCGTGGCACGGGCAGAACCAGCCGCCGAATTCACCAGCACCGTCACCCAAAGGCACACAACCAAGGTGGGTACAGACACCCATCATAACCAACCACTCGCCCGCTTCGTCCAACGTACGGTTTGCATCAGATGCATCAGACCCGTCCGCAATGTTTGCGTTTTCGGCAATCGGATCCGGCAAATCGGCCAGATCAACGGCACGGGCCGCTTCGATTTCTGCTTCCGTGCGACGACGGATAAACACAGGCTTGCCCAACCATTTGACGGTCAGCTGGCTGCCCTGTTCCAATGCGGAAACATCAACACGGATCGAGGCCAACGCCAGAACATCCGCGGAAGGGTTCATTTGGTTTACAAGCGGCCAAACGGCAGCGCCTGCAACAACGGCACCAGCGCCACCAGTGGCATAATACAAAAAGTCGCGGCGGTTGCCTTCGGTTTCGTCAGCGTGGGACAAGGGGCTTACTCCATTCCAGGGCCTCAAACGGGCCTATACGCAATGCGGCCACGCATGCGCAGCCTAGGTTCTGAGGGGCTATGTAGCGGGGCAACCTATACTCGTCCAGTAAAGATAGAGGCGCAGTTGGTCGCAGGTGCGACGGGCTGTCGCAGAAATGCCGATTTAGACCCTTATCGACAGCCCATACAGGGCCAAACCTTTCAGTCTGGCTAATAAAATCACTTATCCAGCGGGTGGAACAGTCGCTTGCATTGAGGGTCTGGTTGAGAATCCTTCGTACCATTTTGCCAAAGAATCATGCCCTGACCGCCATCCACGGGCATCATGACGGAAATCAACGTAGCCCAAGGCGCAACCAACTGCGATTTGACCCATATCAAGCGGTCCAGCCAGATGACTCATCCAGCGGGTGTTCAATGCAGAACAGGCACGCTCGATCTTGACCCACTGGCTGTCGACCCAGCCGTCCCATTGTTTCTCAGCAGGGCGAATCCGGCCTTCGTAGGTCATAGCAAGGGCGGCGTCCAAAATACCGTCGGCTGTGGCCTCTAGGGTCAAGGTATCCCAGCGGCTATCGCCCGATGGATAAAGGCCAGCACCGGCACGGGCATCAAGGTAGGCACAAATAACACGACTGTCATACAAGGCAGGCCCGTCAGGACGCTCCAACGCAGGCACCTTGGTCAGCGGGTTCTTCGCCAACAGGTTTTCGGCAGGGGCCGTCGGGGTGCCAGCGGTATCTTCCAACTGTACATCATCCAACTGGCCGGTCTCATGCAGAACAACCATGCACTTGCGCACATAAGGCGAGGTCGGGGCGTAAAAAAGCTTCATATCAAGGGTCCTTGTGATCAGGTTTGGAAACACTATCGCCCGCAAGACCCAAAGCTACAATGGGCCAATCAGATCGGGCATCTTATTCCAAGGCAGCCCTGAGCTTTTCAAGATACGTAGAACTCACAGGCAAAGACCGATCATCCGCCAACTTGACAGACCACTTCTGCCGCACCCTCTGCAACGCGACAACATGATCAAGCGCAACCCAATGTGAACGGTGCACCCGCACCCCATCAAGCCCGTCCAGATCATCAATGGCATCAGACAGGCGCATCAAAATCAACTCCTTGCCCTGCTCGCCGGTGACCTCAACATAGTGATCCTGCATGGACAAAGACACCAACGGACCAATGTCCTCGGACAGTTTGGAATGAAATTTGGTGAGGGGCTGCAGTTCAACCGTGCTCTCCTCACCACCCCATTCGATATACTCGATGATGGAAATGAAAAAGCCCATCACAGCGACCTGCAACCACAACAGCGGGAAACCATCGTAGGTAACCGGGTTTTCGCGAAAGACTTGGTCAACAAAGATGACAATGGCGGCCCCCGGAATACCGGCCAGCGTGGTTCCAATCGCAACACGGGCGAACCGGTTGAGCCATTGAAGATGCCTGGTCCATAGAACGGTTGTGACAATGACATGCATGAAGAAACCAACACCACACATGATCGCGGTCCAATAGACGACACGTTCCCAAAAGCCGAAATCGTCGTAGGACCCAAAAGGTCCAAGAACCACCAACAAAGCCAGCGCCGCGAAGAAAACAAAAATCTTTCGATCCCATCCAATCGGGCTAAAAATTTGACGCATCGTGAAATTCACTTTCCCAAATATTCGCGAAATGAGGAAGGATTTCACGAAATGGCGCTTGCTGGCAAGGGCAATGCGGGATTCCAATGATCACGGGGTTTCTTTGAGTGTCATTTTTCATAACGACTATTTTCAGAACATATTTTCATGCGCACATGTGTATTGAGTGATACACGCGCCAATCAATTTTCAACGGCCGACGAGCAAAGAAACCCCAATTTAGCATGACGGCCTAGCCAGCATCCTTCATCATCTTGGCCAGCTGCGCGGTCTCACTTCCCATCCCGTCCGATCCGACTTTTCCAGCCGCACGCAGCCGAACATCATCCGGCTTGTTCTGGTTCATTTTCCAAGTGCCATCGACATCCGTAATGGTCATCCGACAAGGCACGATCTGGCGCATCATCTTGGCCAACACGTCCGGCGTCATCTTATCGGTTTTCCACGCAGGCTTCGGCGCAAGCTGATCCTCAAAATGCTTCGATTGCCGGTCAAGCATGTCACGCATATGATCCTGCGGCAGCAGCTCAAGCGTGCCAGTCAGGTGCACAGCGATGTAGTTCCACGTCGGCACCTGATCATCAACACCGTACCAATCGGGCGAAATATAGCTGTCAGGGCCAGACACAGCGATCTTGGCTTTCAGCGGAGCTTTCAAAGCTCGGGCAATCGGATTGGACCGCACCAGATGCAGATCGGCAGTGGCACCATCGTCTGCGACAAGGACCGGTACATGAGACAGAACAGGCAAACCTTCAATACTGACCGCCAACACGCCAAAAGCGCGGTTGCGCGCAAAGGCAAGGTTCTTGAGGTCATCCGCAGTATGATAAATCGGATTCGGATGCATAGCGCGTCTCCTTTGCCGTTGCATAGCGCGGGCGCTGCCCTATTGTCACATGTGTTCTCAGGGCGGGGCGAAATTCCCCACCGGCGGTAAGTGGTGCAAACCATAAGCCCGCGAGCGGTCCCTTCGGGGATGTCAGCAGATCTGGTGCA
Source organism: uncultured Sulfitobacter sp. (assembly GCA_964636575.1). Taxonomy (GTDB): domain Bacteria; phylum Pseudomonadota; class Alphaproteobacteria; order Rhodobacterales; family Rhodobacteraceae; genus CAZWSE01. The sequence goes on from CAZWSE010000028.1 coordinate 7,734, forward strand.
ACTCCAGAGCCGACGGTCATAGTCCGGATGAGAGAGAACGCCGTTTATGATCCGCATGCCGCGGGCCGTAAGCGCGTGATCGCCTTGGGTGGACGTGTCTGGACCAAAAGGAGATCACACATGACACATGGCAATCCTGCCCCCGCCCGTTTCGCATTTATCAAAGCCCAGTGGCACGCCGACATCGTGGATCGTGCCTTGGATGGGTTTGCCGAAACGATCCCCCCCGACCGTACAGATGTCTTCGACGTGCCCGGCGCGTTTGAAATGCCGTTAAAGGCTCTAACACTGGCCAAAACGGGGAAGTATGACGCCATCATCTGCGCAGCCTTCGTCGTGGACGGGGGTATATACAGGCATGACTTCGTGGCCGCCGCCGTCGTTGATGGTTTGATGCGTGCAGGGCTCGACAGTGGGGTTCCGGTGCTCTCGGTCTCGCTGACGCCGCATCACTATCAGGAAACCGACCATCACAACGCAATCTACCGCGATCATTTCGTTGTCAAAGGACGAGAGGCCGCAAAAGCCGCGCTATCGATCACCAAGGTAGTCGACTAAAGCCTGCGGCGGATCAGCAAACAGGGCATCCGTCGGTTGCGGCGGATGTGCCTTCCCGTCTGCCACGACAATCGTCTGACCGGCGATCCGGCGGGCGTCTTCGGGCGCATGGCTGACCATCAACACGGTGGCATTCGTATCCGCCGCCACCTGCGCAACCAGATCAAGCATCTCAACCCGCAAAGCCGGCCCAAGGGCAGCGAAAGGCTCATCCAGCAGAATGACAGGTTTGCCCTGAACCAACACGCGGGCAAGGGCAGCACGACTTTGCTGCCCCCCCGACAAGGCAGCAGGCTTGCGCGCGCCCATATCAGCCAATCCGACCTTTTCTAGCGCCACCTTAACATTGCGGTTCTGCGCCTCAGACAGTTTCAAATCAGGACGCACCCCAAGCCCGACATTCTGAGCAATTGTTAGGTGCGGAAACAGGTTATTGTCTTGAAACAGTATCGCGACAGGGCGATCAGAAGGGGGTTTGTCGGTCAGATCGACACCATCCAACACGACGCGCCCCTGCACTGGCAAAAACCCCGCAATCGCATTGATTAGGGTCGATTTACCAGCACCGGACGGGCCAATCACAGCAACCATCTCACCTTGCTCAACAGACAAGGACGCGGTCAACGAAAAGGGGCCTTGCCGGATCACCAGATCTTCAAGTGTCAGCGCCATATCGCCCCCATGTGTCAAACAGCCAGAACACGCCAAACGCCAAAACCAGCAGCAAAACAGCAGCACCCGCTGCGGCTGTGTTTTGATAGGACCCCATCAACCGGTACATTTGCAACGGCAGGGTTGTCCGGTCAGGATCATCGAACAAAGCAATCACGCCCAAGTCTCCGATAGAAAACGCAGCCGCCAAACCCGCCGCAAACCCCAACTGAGGCCGCAATCGGGGCAACAGGACCAGCCGCCACAGCGCCCACCCGCCGATTCCCAAAGACGCAGCCAGACGGCCATAGGTCTGCACGGTCTCTCGCATCGACGGCACAATAATCCGAAGCGCGAAGGGCAGTGCCAAAATTGAATTCACACCCGCCGTTACGATCAACGCAAAACTGGTCGGATTGGCCCAAGGGTTGATCAAAATGAACAGACCAGTGCCAATCATCAAAGGCGATGCAGTCAGTCCGATAAACCCGATTGCCTCCGACCAGGGCTTGCCGCTTTGAACGATCATGGCAGCGATGGGCAAGGCAACGGTCATCAGGACAGCGGTGCTCAGCAAAGCGACCCAAATTGAGGTGAATCCTGCGAAATAGACACTGTTCGGCATCTCAAACAAGCCACCCAGCCCGCGCAAAACAACGGCCCCCATCGGTACGATCAGAAAAAGGGCGGCGATGGTGATAACGGATGCATCAAACCACTTTGATCCGGCGTCATCCCACCGCTGAACAGGCCGGTCCAAACCGCCCGCAAATCCAGTATCCCGCACAAGCTTGAAGGCAACCGTCGCGGCAACGCCTGCAATCAAGATCTGCACAATCGAAAGCATCGCAGCGCGGCCCAGATCGAAATCAAACCGGAACGCTTCATAAATCGCCAGTTCAACCGTGGTCGCCTTAGGTCCGCCACCAATGGTCAAAGCCACGGCAAAACTGGTCAGACAGATCGCAAAGATAATGGCCAAAGCACCCGGTACAACGCGCAACAACATAGGGCGTTCCAAAACGCGGAATATGTCGCGCCCCGAAAATCCCAGACTGGCCGCCAGTCGAAAACGCTCTGTCGGGATATCGTGCCAGCCTTGCAGCAGAAGCCGTGTGGCAAGGGGCATGTTGAAAAACACATGCGCCAGCAAAACGCCTTGCAGGCCGTAAATGCCAATCTGGGGCAAGCCCAACGCAGCTAACCCATCATTGACGAACCCATTGCGGCCAAACACAACCAGCAGCCCCATAACGGCAACAACAACGGGCAAAATGAAGGGGGCACCCAACAAGGTTATCAGCGCCGAACGACCCTTAAAGGACCGACGGGCTAAAGCACGGGCAACAGGAATAGCGAAGAAAACGGATAGAACGGCTGACAGAAAGGCCTGCCAAACCGTAAAGCGAACAGCAGCCCAATCAGACGGGGCAAACCCCTGCCCCGCCTCTGCGCGGGACAAGACAGCCGCCAATGCACCTAGCACCACCGCAACGATAACAAACGCTGCAATGGTGCCAGGCCATTTGCTTAGTTGGACAGGGCGTTCAACCATTCCGCCAAGGCCTCATCCCGCAGCGCAGGCGCATCCGCCGCTGGCACCATAAGAGCCTTCTTCGGCTGGATTAGGGTCGAAAACCCGTCAGGCAAGCCACCTTCAGGGGTTGCGGCAGGATACATCCAGTTGGTGGTTGGAATGATCGACTGAAAGGCGTCAGATACCATGAAGCTCAGAAACTGATCCGCCAATTCGGGCTGGTCCGTTCCTGCGACTTTCCCGGCAACCTCGATCTGCATGTAGTGGCCTTCATCGAACAAGGCAGCGGTCTTTGTGGCGTCCTCTTCGGCGATCAGGTGATAGGCTGGCGAGGTCGTGTAAGACAGCACCAGATCAGATTCGCCTTCCAGAAACAGCCCATATGCATCGGACCAACCCTTGGTCACGGTCACGATGTTGTCCGACAGGTCCGCCCATATGGCAGGGGCCTCATCGCCATAAGCGGCTTTAACCCACATCAACAGACCAAGCCCGGGGGTAGACGACCGTGGATCCTGAATGATGATCTTCAGATCCGACGCAGCCAGTTCCTTGAAGTTCGCAGGGGCAACCAGATCAGTGCCATGCACAAAAGCAAAGTAGCCCCAGTCAAACGGAACAAAGGTGTCGTCCGCCCAGATGATCGGCAGATCAAGGTCAGCCTCGACCTTGTGCGGGGCGAAAAGCGCGGTGTCTTTGGCAGTTTGGGTCAGGTTCGTATCAAGACCTAAAACGACATCGGCCTCTGTTCGGGCACCTTCCAGCTTCAAACGGGCCAGCAAAGCAGCACCGTCTCCGGCACCGACGAACTGCAAGTCACAGCCGCAGGTTTCCTCAAAAGCAGCCTCAACGGCAGGGCCAGGGCCCCAATCGCTGGTGAAACTGTCATAGGTATAAACGGTCAAAACGGGGGTGTCGGCCAAAGCGGCCGAAGCTCCGATAAGAGCCGCTGCAAACGTAAGATACTTCATGGCATCCTCCAAAATGCGGCGGGTAGAAAAGTGAGGATGATGTTCCAAACCTTCCCTCCGCCAGTGTTAACTGGTTCAGGTTCAACGGGTCAGCTTGCGCAATCTCAGCCATTCAGAACGGCCCCCCGAGGTACGAATACATCTAGGCGGGCGCATCGGTATTGGCAAGGCGAATTGGGTTGAGAAGCGGCAAAGCCAAAGGTACACCGTCCGCAAAGGAGCCTACCCCATGTCGATGAACAGCTTTGGCCATCTCTTCCGCGTCACCACTTGGGGTGAAAGCCACGGACCTGCGATCGGGGCCACCGTCGACGGTTGCCCGCCCGGTGTTCCGGTCGACGCGGACATGATCCAGCACTGGCTCGACAAGCGCAAACCGGGGCAGAACAAATACACCACGCAACGGCGCGAAGCCGATGAGGTGCGCATCTTATCCGGCGTGTTCGAAGGGGTCACCACTGGCACGCCCATCCAATTGCTGATCGAGAACACAGATCAACGGTCAAAGGACTACGGCGACATCAAGGATAAGTTCCGCCCCGGCCATGCAGACATTACCTATTTCCAGAAATACGGCGTGCGCGACTATCGCGGTGGCGGGCGGTCTTCAGCGCGTGAAACGGCGTCTCGGGTGGCCGCAGGCGGTCTGGCACGCGAAGCGATCAAAGCCATTGCACCGGGCGTCCAGATCACAGGCTACATGACCCAAATGGGGCCGCATCAAATCGACCGTGATCAGTTTGACTGGGACCAGATCGAACAAAATCCATTCTGGGTGCCGGATGCCAAAGCGGCGACCGATTGGGCAGACTATCTGGATGGATTGCGCAAGTCAGGTTCCAGCGTAGGCGCCATCATCGAAGTGACAGCACGCGGTGTCCCCGCAGGCCTTGGTGCGCCGGTTTATGGCAAGTTAGACACTGATTTGGCCGCCGCCATGATGAGCATCAACGCCGTCAAAGGTGTCGAAATCGGCGAAGGCATGTCCGCTGCGATGCTTACAGGCGAACTGAACGCAGACGAGATCGAAATGGGGCCCGACGGGCCTCTCTATTCGTCCAACCACGCAGGCGGGATCTTGGGCGGCATCAGCACTGGGCAGGACATCGTCGTGCGGTTCGCGGTGAAGCCGACGTCAAGCATCCTGACCACGCGCAAGACCATCACCAAGCAAGGTGAGAACACTGAAATCATCACCAAAGGACGCCACGACCCCTGCGTCGGGATCAGGGCCGTCCCTGTGGGCGAGGCCATGATGGCCTGCGTCATTCTAGACCACATGCTGCTGCATCGTGGGCAAGTCGGGGAAAACAGAGGCCACATTGGCGGTTGATCCAGCCTCGACACGACCGGGCCTCGCCGTCGCGCTAAAGGTCATGGCGGTCTTTTTGTTTACGATCATGGCGGCCATGATCAAAAGCACATCCGACGCAGTACCACCCGGACAACAGGTGTTCTTCAGATCCTGCTTTGCGATCCCCGTGATCCTGATCTGGCTGGCACAGCGCGGCGAATTGCGGAACGGGTTGGTGACCAAGAACCCCATGGGTCACTTCTGGCGGGGGCTGTTCGGAACCTGCGGGATGGGGTTCACCTTCGCGGGCCTCGGGCTACTGCCCCTCCCCGAAGTCACGGCCATCGGGTTTGGAACACCAATCTTCACGGTTCTTCTGGCAGCCCTTTTGCTCGGCGAACGGATCAAACTGATACGGATCACCGCCGTCGCGATGGGCCTTCTGGGGGTGCTGATCATCCTGTCGCCGCGCTTGCTGGATCAACCCTCACTCCAAGACGGGGCAACACTCGGCGCGATCTTCATCCTTGCGGCAACACTTATGCGATCCCTCGTGCAGATCCACATTCGCAGGCTGGTCCAATCAGAACACACGGCAGCCGTGGTATTCTACTTTTCGGCCACCGCATCAATCATGTCACTGTTCACGATCCCCTTCGGATGGGTCACACCAAGCTGGGGCGTCGTCGGGATTCTCATCAGCGCGGGTCTGATCGGCGGGGTCGCGCAGATCTTGGTCACATCGTCCTACAGGTTCGGCAACGTGTCGATGCTGGCACCATTTGACTACGCATCCATGCTGTTCGCCATCGTCATCGGGTTCGTCTGGTTCGACGAATTGCCAACCGCGGTCATGCTGATCGGGGCGGCTTTGGTCATGGCAGCGGGCGGGCTGGTGCTTTGGCGGGAACGGCAACTGGGACTAGAACGCAGACGGGCGCGCCAAGTCACCGATCCAAAGGGCTAGGACCAAAGAAAAGCGCCAGCCAAAACCAGCGCTTTTCAGTCTCTAACTCAGGCGCGAACGAGCTTTTCGTAGTCGGCGGCGATCTCTTGAACCAATGCGCCAACCTCAAAGCTGTAAGGGCCAATCTCACCGACAGGGGTGACCTCTGCAGCGGTGCCCGTCAGCCAGCACTGCTCAAAGCTTTCCAGCTCTTCCGGCATGATATGACGCTCATGCACTTTGATCTGTTTGTCTCTCAACATGCCGATAACTGTCTGACGGGTCAGACCATTCAAAAACGCATCAGCAAGCGGCGTATGCACTTCGCCATCTTTCACGAAGAAGATATTGGCGCCGGTCGCCTCGGCCACATAGCCGCGATAATCCATCATCATGGCGTCGGAACAGCCCTTAGCCTCGGCCGCATGCTTGGACATGGTAGCAATCATGTACAAACCAGCTGCTTTCGCCTGCGATGGGGCTGTTTCGGGGGATGGGCGTTTCCACTTGGCAATATCCAGCTTTGCACCCTTGGTCTTGGCATCGCCGTAGTAGTTGCCCCACTCCCAAACGGCGACAGCCAGATGAACAGGGTTCTTGGACGACGCGACACCCATGTCTTCGCCAGCACCACGCCACGCCAACGCGCGAACATAGGCGTTTGTCAGACCATTGGCATCCAAGGCGGCTTGTTTGGCAGCTTCGATTTCATCGACGGTGTAAGGAATATCAAAGTCAATCAGCTTCCCGGATTCGATCAGGCGTGCAGAATGTTCGCGGGATTTGAAAATCTTGCCGTTATAGCACCGCTCACCCTCAAAGACAGAGCTGGCATAATGCATGGCATGGGTCAGAATATGGACATTCGCACCGCGCCAATCGACCAGTTCACCATCCATCCAGATCTTGCCATCGCGATCATCATATCCACCAGCCATCGTCTTATCCTCTCAGCGGTCATGTCATTTTTGCATTTATTGCGCAAACTACGTCCGCATCGGACATATTATTGCGTCAAAACTGTGATTCGATACCGCTTCGGCCTTGGAATGTCAACAACACTGACATATGCTGACCCGAACACGACGAGAGTATAATGGCCGACGGACGCACCCCCTCTTCTTCTGGTGAAAGCCTGCTGTATCTGACCGATGAACAGCTCAGACAGGGTATTGAGGCCATGTTTTTCGCCTATCGCGGGTTCACAGCGGACCCCGATCGTATCCTAAGCGACATTGAATACGGACGGGCACACCACCGCGCACTGCACTTCATCAACCGGTCCCAAGGGACAACGGTGAACAATCTGCTGGCGCTGCTGGGGGTCACAAAACAGTCCCTAAACCGCGTTCTGCGGACCTTGATCAAAGACGGGCTGGTCGAAAGCCGTGTCGGGTCTGTCGACAAACGCGAACGACATTTGTACTTGACCGAAGCAGGACAAACACTGGAACGCAGGCTTTCTGATGCTCAACGCACGCGGATGCGGGCAGCATATCGTGAGGCAGGACCAGACTCTGTTGCTGGGTTCCGCAAAGTGCTAGAAGCCATGATGGACCCGGACATGCGCCGGGCCTACACTCGGATCAAGGATGCCAGTTCATGACAGAACCCGACGCCCACCTGCTGATCGTTGACGATGACGAACGGATCAGAAGCCTGTTGCAAAAGTTTCTCAGCCGGAACGGTTTTCTTGTCACCACAGCCCGCGATGCCGCCCATGCGCGCCGCATCCTGTCGGGGCTCGACTTTGATATGATCGTGATGGACGTGATGATGCCGGGCGAAGACGGGGTCGCGCTGACAGCCGCGCTCCGCGAAGATCGGACCACGCCAATCTTGTTACTGACAGCCAAAGGCGAAACCGAAAACCGCATCCAAGGGCTAGAGGCCGGCGCAGATGACTATCTGGTCAAACCCTTTGAACCCAAAGAACTGCTTTTGCGGATCAATGCAATCTTGCGTCGGATGCCCGAAACACCCGCCGATGCGGCAAAACCCAAAATCCTAAACCTCGGCCCTATCCGCTATGACATGGAAAAGGGCGAGATGTGGCAAGGCGAAGACATCGTGCGTCTGACCGGTACGGAAAGCCAGTTGATGAAGATTTTCAGCGCCACATTGGGTGAGCCGATCACGCGGTCAAAGCTTGTCGAAGAACTGGGCCGCGATCACGGGCAAGCGCAAGAACGCGCCGTAGATGTTCAAATCACACGGCTGCGGCGCAAGATCGAACAAGACCCTAAACAGCCACGTTATCTGCAAACCGTGCGCGGTGCCGGATACATGCTGACGGCGGACTGACCCATGACGACCGCCTTACTGACCCACGAAGACTGCCTGAACCACGTCACCCCAAACGGGCATCCCGAACAGGTGGCGCGGCTGGCTTATATCCTGAAAGCGCTAGAGCCTCTGGACCTGATGCGTATCGACGCGCCATTGGCCGATGACGACCCAATTCTGCGCTGCCACCCGCAAAGCCATATTGATCGTCTGACCTCGCTTTTGCCCACGTTAGGGTCTGTTTCTTTAGATGCAGACACGCATATGTCCGCGGGGTCCGTGACCGCCGCACGCCGCGGGGTTGGGGCGATTACCAAAGCCGTGGATATGGTCATGGACGGCACCGTGGGCAACGCATTCTGCGCAACGCGCCCACCAGGTCACCACGCTGAAACAGAAAAACCAATGGGGTTCTGCCTGTTCGGAACGGTCGCCATCGGCGCCAAACATGCGCTCGACCATCACGGGCTGGAACGGGTGGCCGTGGTCGATTTCGACGTGCACCACGGCAACGGCACCCAAGACCTTTTGTGGAACGAACCACGGGCGCTGGCGATCACAAGCCAGCAAATGCCGCTGTGGCCGGGGTCGGGAAATCCTTCGGACAAGGGCGCGCACGACAACATCGTAAACTTGCCGTTAGACCCTGGCAGCACAGGGGCGGTGATGCGACAGGTTTACGAGACGAAAGTCTTCCCACGCCTGCGCAGCTTTAAGCCCGATATGATCTTCATCTCTGCCGGTTTTGACGCCCACCAAGACGATCCACTGGCAGGGTTAAACTGGTCGACAGATGATTTCGCATGGGTCACCGGTCAACTCTGCGCGCTGGCGGATGAACTTTGCGACGGGCGTCTGGTCTCGACCTTGGAAGGTGGATATGATCTTGATGCACTGGCCTCCGCAACCAAGGCCCATGTATCCACGCTAATAGAGGCCGCAAAATGACCGATACCCCCGTTTCCGAAATGACGTTTGAACAAGCCATGCAAGAACTCGAATCCGTCGTGGGAAAGCTTGAACGGGGCGACGTGGCATTGGAAGATTCGATCAAACTCTATGAACGCGGGGCAGAGCTGAAGAAGCGCTGTGAAACAAAGCTCAAAGAAGCCGAAGAAAAAGTCGCGGCCATTACGCTCGACGGCGAAGGACATCCCGTAGGAACCAAGCCCGTCGAAGGGCTCTAGCATGTTCAAAACCCGCCTGTCAGAGGCGGCAACACTGATTCAATCCCACTTTGATCTGGTGCTTTCGGGCTTCGACGACCTGCCCGTGACCCAAGGCATGGCCTACACAACGCAAGGCGGCAAACGCCTGCGGGGGTTTCTGGTGCTCGAATCCGCGCGGTTGCACAACATCGCACCAACTGCCGCAATATGGGCCGCGACTGCCATTGAAGCCCTGCACGCCTACAGCCTTGTCCACGATGACCTGCCGTGTATGGACGACGACGATCTTCGGCGCGGCAAGCCAACCGTTCACAAAAAATGGGACGATGGCACCGCCGTTCTGGTCGGGGATGCGCTGCAAACGCTCGCCTTTGAATTGGTCACAAGACCCGAAGCAGGGCCAGATGCCGTTCGCGCAAATCAGGCTCTAACACTGGCCAAAGCGTCCGGAATCGAAGGTATGGTGCTGGGTCAAGCACTCGATATTGCGGCCGAAACAGCAGACGTTCCCCTGACGCTGGAACAGATCACACATCTTCAACAAGGCAAAACCGGCGCGCTCATCGAATGGGCCGCCACCGCTGGGCCACGCTTGGCAGAAGCAGACGAATCTCACCTGCGCCAATATGCGCAATCCATTGGCCTTGCTTTCCAGATTGCAGACGACATCTTGGATATTGAAGGAGACATGGAAAAAGCAGGAAAAAAACTGCGAAAAGACGCGGACGCGGGCAAGGCAACTTTTGTATCCCTGCTGGGACTAGACCAAGCCAAATCACGCGCCGCCGAACTCGTTGAAAACGCCTGCGATGCCTTGGCCCCTTACGGTGCAGATGGCGACACCTTGCGGGACTGTGCCCGCTTCGTTATCTCGCGCGACACCTGACGCCTAAAAGGAGGCGACCATGACCGACCGCCCGAACACCCCGCTTTTGGATACGATCCAGCGCCCCGCCGATCTGAAACCGCTGTCTGACAAACAACTGGTACAGGTCGCGCATGAACTGCGGGCAGAAACGGTATCCGCAGTTTCGGTCACCGGTGGACACTTGGGCGCGGGACTTGGGGTGGTTGAACTGACCGTGGCACTGCATGCGGTGTTTGATACCCCGAAAGACAAGATCATCTGGGACGTGTCCCACCAATGCTACCCGCACAAAATCCTGACCGAACGGCGCGACCGCATCCGGACCCTACGCATGAAAGACGGGCTCAGTGGGTTCACCAAACGCAGCGAAAGCCCCTATGATCCCTTCGGGGCGGCGCATAGCTCTACGTCGATCAGTGCGGCACTAGGCTTTGCGGTGGCACGCGACCTAGGCGGGCAAACCCCCGAAGGCATCGGCGACGCAATTGCCGTCATCGGCGACGGCAGCATCAGCGCGGGCATGGCCTACGAGGCGATGAACAACGCAGGCCACCTGAAAAAGCGGCTAATCGTAATCCTGAACGACAATGAAATGTCCATCGCGCCTCCGGTCGGGGCTATGTCCTCCTACCTGTCTAAACTCTACGCAGAAGAGCCTTTCCACGACCTGAAAGAAGCCGCCAAAGGCGCCGTGTCCTTCCTGCCCGAACCGTTCCGTGAAGGGGCGAAAAGAGCCAAAGAAGTGCTCAAAGGCATGGCCGTCGGTGGCACGCTGTTCGAACAACTTGGCTTTAGCTATCTCGGCCCCATCGACGGGCATGATATGGACCAGCTGCTGCCCGTCCTGCGCACGGTCAAACAACGCGCGACTGGGCCGATTCTGATCCACGTGCTGACCAAAAAAGGCAAAGGCTACGCTCCGGCGGAAGCCGCGCGCGACAAAGGCCACGCCACCGCCAAATTCGACGTCATCACCGGCGAACAGAAGAAATCGCCAAGCAATGCGCCCAGCTACACCAACGTCTTCGCGGATAGCCTTATTTCTGAGGCCAGCCGCGATGATAAAATCGTCGCTGTCACCGCTGCGATGCCAGACGGCACAGGGCTGAACCTGTTCGCCGAACGCTATCCCAGCCGCTGTTTCGATGTGGCGATTGCCGAACAACACGGGGTGACCTTTTGCGCAGGTCTCGCCGCTGGCGGAATGAAACCATTTTGCACAATGTACTCGACCTTCCTGCAACGGGGATACGATCAGGTCGTGCACGACGTTGCGCTGCAACGCCTGCCAGTCCGGTTCGCCATTGATCGGGCCGGATTGGTCGGGGCCGATGGGGCAACCCATGCGGGCAGCTTTGACATCGGATACCTTTCCAACCTGCCCGGTTTTGTCGTGATGGCCGCAGCGGACGAAGCCGAACTGGTCCACATGGTCGCCACAGCCGCCGCCTATGACGACGGGCCAATCGCATTCCGGTTCCCGCGTGGCGAAGGGGTCGGCGTGACCATGCCCGAACAGGGCGAACCGCTTGAAATCGGCAAGGGTCGGATGATCCAAACAGGCTCTAAGGTGGCGCTGCTGTCTTTCGGAACGCGACTAAGCGAGGTCGAAAAAGCCGCCGAATCCCTTGCGGCCAAAGGGATCACGCCCACCATTGCAGATGCACGTTTCGCCAAACCACTGGACCGCGATATGATCCTTGATCTAGCTGCGAACCATGAGGCGCTGATCACCATCGAAGAAGGCGCCGTCGGCGGGTTCGGAAGCCACGTCGCGCAACTTCTCGCGGACGAGGCGGTGTTCGATCAAGGGATCAAATTCAGGTCGATGGTCTTGCCAGACACCTTCATCGATCAATCCAGCCCCGCAGATATGTATGCCTCTGCGGCGATGAACGCGGAACATATCGAAGCCAAGGTTCTGGATGTGCTCGGCATCGCGCAAATCGGGCAGAAACAGGCCTAATGCGTCTCTAACAAGGCTTTTAGGCCGTCTTTGTAGCTCGGGTACTTCAGGGTAACGCCAAGCTCGTCCTTGATACGGTCGTTTCGAACACGCTTGCTTTCGGCATAAAAAGACCGCGCCATCGGGGACATCTCGGCATCTTCAATTGGCAAGGATGGCGGAACAGGTAAGCCCAACAATTCAGCGGCATAGCCAATCACATCCTGCGGCGGCGCAGGGTCATCATCGCAGACATTATAGACCGCACCGGGGTTCGGGGCGGCGATGCTCGCGGCCAGTACCTGCGCGATGTCCTCCACATGGGTTCGGCTGAACACCTGCCCTTCTTTGATAATCCGCCGCGCCGTGCCGGACCGAACTTTCGCAAAGGGTCCACGACCCGGCCCGTAAATCCCCGCAAGCCTGAAAATGTGCAACGGCAACCCCGCAATACTCTGCCAATCCGCCTCGGCCGTCACCCTTGCAACGCCGCGTTCCGTCGATGGGGTCAGCGCAGTCGTCTCATCCACCCAGCCGCCGGAGTGGTCGCCATAAACGCCCGTTGTCGACAAATACCCGACCCAAGATAGCCTGCTTGATACAGCTTCAATTTCGGCTCTAACACGGGCCAAAACAGGATCAATTCCATCCTGAGGGCCAGCGGACACAAGGACATGAGACGCAGCCTGCAAAGCCGGACCCAAATCAGCGCCAGGCCACACCAAAGGCTCAACGCCCGATGCGCGCAATTGGTCAGCCTTATCCTCAGATCGGGTCGTCCCGATAATCCGCCAGCCTTGCGGAATCAAAACATCAGCCAAAGCGCGCGCCGAATACCCATGTCCAAAAGAAAGAAGCGTGTGTTTCATTGCGCCAAGATGGGCAAAACCCTTTGGACAGACAAGACGAAAGACTGTTTGATACACCCCATGACCAACAAACCTGATCTGTCCGCCGCATACGCACTTCAAACGCCCGATGATTCCAAACGGCTCTATGCCGAATGGGCCAATTCCTACGACAGCGATTTCGCGCGAGGACAGGACTATATCTTGCACCTGCACGTCGCGCAGGTCTTTGCGCAGTCCGGCGGGATAGGCCCTGTTCTGGACATCGGCGCAGGGACAGGACTGTGCGGTGAGGCACTCAACCGCCATGGAATCGCTGATATAGACGGCACAGATATCTCGCCGGAAATGCTCAACGTCGCGCGGTCAAAGGGGGTCTACAACGCGCTTTTCGAAGGCAACATTCTGGAAAAACTTCCCGTCTCGGGTGGTCACTATAATGGCATCGTCAGCTCGGGTACCTTCACCACAGGGCACGTCGGACCAGAAGGTTTGGACGAGGTCATAAGAATCGCGGCCCAAGGCGCATTGGTCGCCCTTTCGGTCAACGCGCAGCACTACAAAGCCTCTGGGTTTGAGGAAAAACTGGCCCAATTAGGCGATTTAGTCTCTGATTTGATCTTAACCGAGGTCCAAATCTACGGAGAAACAGCAACCGACGCACACAAAGACGACACAGCCTTGATCGTGCAATTCAGACGGGCCTAGCGCCCTTTCCAAACAGGGTCGCGCTTTTCAGCAAAAGCCTTCGCGCCCTCCAACTGATCCTCTGACGCATAAAGTTTGTCGACTGTCGACAACTGGCGCTTGGTGATTCGGTTCATCGCATCCTGAAACTTCGCATCTTCTGCATCGCGCACGATCTCTTTGATCGCGGCATAAACCAAAGGCGGGCCAGACGCCAAAAGCTCGGCAAGCGCCCAAGCGCGATCCATCAAGTCAGCAGCAGGCACGATCTCATTGACCAACCCCCAACGGTGGGCCTCATCGGCATCGAACCAACGACCGGTCAGCAAAAGTTCCATCGCGATGTGGTAAGGGATGCGCTTTGGCAGTTTCACACTGGCCGCATCTGCAACGGTGCCAGACCTGATTTCAGGCAAAGCAAAGGTCGCGTGATCCGCTGCCAAAATCATATCCGCGCTCAAGGCAAGCTCCAACCCGCCGCCGCAGGCAATGCCATTCACAGCAGCAATCACAGGCTTGTTCAGATCGCGCAGTTCCTGCAGACCGCCGAAACCGCCGACGCCGTAGTCACCGTCGACCTCATCACCATCAGCAGCGGCCTTCAGATCCCAGCCAGGGCAAAAGAACTTGTCGCCAGCGCCTCGAATAATGGCGACACGCAGGTCAGGATCGTCTCTAAACCGCGCAAATTCAGCCCCCATTTCGCGGGAAGTCACCAAATCAATCGCATTGGCCTTCGGGCGATCAAGGGTGACCAACAGTACAGCGCCGCGGGTTTCGGTTGTGATGGAAGGACTCATGCTTTCGCCTTTCGGATTAACGCATCCGCGGCAACAGCGCGGGTCGGCGTACAAATAAGAGGGTTCACTTCAACTTCGCTGACCGCACCTGCATTGGCAATCACATAAGCCTGAATAGACATCACAGCCTCAATAACGGACGCAATATCAGCAGCAGGTTTGCCGCGAAAGCCGGTCAAAAGCGCATGGGCTTTCAACTGCGTCAGGGCCTCAGCCACAGCATCGCGCGTGGATGGAACCAACAACGACACACTGTCTTGCAAAAGCTCGGTCAGCACACCGCCAGCCGCCAAGGTCAGAACATAGCCATGCGCCGGATCAAGCGTTACCCCAACCAGCAGCTCGGCAACCCCACCTTCAATCATTTCCTCGATCAAGAACGTCTTAGCAGGCATATCAGCGGCGGCACTTGCAGCATCAACAGCATCCACCCCAAGCCGCACCGCGCCCGCCTCGGACTTATGGGCAATGCCAAGGCCCTTCACAACCAAGGGACCGCGCATATCAGCAGCGATCTCAGCCACATCATCCACCGACGCCGCAACAGCGCTACCCGGTGAAACAAGCCCGAACCCCGCCATCTCCGCCTTCGCCTCCGCCTCGGTTAACACGACAAGCGCATCAGGCACGTCTGCGGTCAAAACAGGCTCTAACACGGGGGAAATCGACTTTGATGCGGCCTCGGCAGCGGCCAAAGCTTCAGGCAAACCCTGCATCGGTGTCACGCCATTGGCCATCAAACGGGCAGCCGTGTCTTCCGGCATAAGCTCGGACAGACTGGCAACAACGGCAACCGGACGGCCAGAGTTCGCCCGCACAGCGATAGCGGCCTCCGTCGCACAAGACCAATCCGAAGCATCCGTTCTGGGGTAGTCCACGACCGTCATGGTCAGCCCAATACCCTCATCCGCCATAGCGCCCCAAGCCGCCGACATCGCAGCCGCATCGCGCCAGATATAAGTGTGGTAGTCCAGTGGATTTGCCAAAGCGACTTTGGGGCCAAGGGCTCGGGCCAACGCTGTCTTTTGGGTCGCCTTCAACGGTGGAAAAGACACATCGAAGGCCATGGCGGTATCCGCGACCAAGCTCGCCTCGCCCCCTGAACAACTGATCGACGACAGACGGTTCGATGACAAACGACCGTTGCAATGGAGCAGTTTCAAAGTCTCAAGAAACGTGGACAGGTCATCAACACGAGCAATCCCCAAACGATCCAACAAAGCCTGCGCGCCCGCATCACCGCCCGCCAATGATGCAGTATGCGAAACCGTGGCAGCCTTCGCCTGATCAGACCGACCAACCTTCAGGGCAATGATCGGCACGTTCCGGTCGTGCGCCTTCGCTGCCAAGGCTGTCCATTCCGCGATATCGGCAAACCCTTCGATATGCATCCCGATGGCGGTGATGCGATCATCGTCTAGCAAGTGCAGCGCGATCTGGGCTTGGGTGGTCTGCGCCATGTTTCCACAGGTCGCAATAAAACCAATCGGCAAACCACGGGCCTGCATGCTCAGATTGATGGCAATGTTGGAAGACTGGGTCAGAATCGCGACACCCCGATCAACGCGGGTACAGCCATGTTGGTCAGGCCAAATCGCGACACCGTCCAAGGCATTTACAAAGCCATAGCAGTTGGGGCCAAGCACAGGCATGTCGACAGCAGCGTTCAGCAAAGCACCCTGCACATCCTGCCCGTCAGAAAGCTCTTCTTGTGCTTCGGAAAAACCGGAAGCAAAGCAAACAGCGCCGCCACCTTTCAAGCCCTCAAGCTCGGCTACAACATCAATGGTGGCAAAGCGATTCACCCCAATAAACGCCGCATCAATCGGACCATCCCAATCGGACAAAGACCTGACAACAGGCAAATCGCCCGCAGGCTTCGCTTCGGGATGCACCGAAAAAATCTGACCCTCATACCCGACCTGCACAGCGGCCTTCTGGATAGAAGCACACCACGCACCGCCGCCAACAACAGCAATGGATTGCGGATCGAAAAGCCGTTTCAAATCGGGCACAAGACCTCTCCCAAAACAGGCGCTACGCACCTAAGGCGCGCAAAAGCTCACGGCTGATGATGTGGCGTTGAATTTCAGACGTACCGTCCCAAATGCGTTCAACACGGGCATCGCGCCAGAACCGTTCCAGCGGGTAATCATCCATCAAACCCATGCCGCCATGCACCTGAATAGCCGCATCAGTCACGCGGGCAAGCATCTCAGACGCGTATAGCTTGGCAGAGGCGATTTCACGGTTGGCAGGCACCCCTTTGTCCAACCGATCAGCGGCAGCAAGGGTCAGCAGATCAGCGGCGTCGATCTCGGTAATCATATCGGCAATCTGAAAGGACACGCCCTGAAATTTACCGATCTTCTGGCCGAATTGTTCACGGGTGGCGGCGTAGTCCAAAGCATAGTCAAACACGCGACGGGCACGGCCCACAGACATGGTCGCAACCGTAATGCGGGTCGCATAAAGCCATTCGTTCATGACCGCAAAACCACTGTCGACCTCACCCAACACTTGAGCATCGGGCAAACGACAATCGTCAAACTCAAGGATCATATTCTTGTAGCCACGGTGCGAGACAGATTTGTACCCGTCGCGAATAGTGAAGCCAGGCGTACCGCGATCAACCAGAAAGGCAGTGATCCGTTTCTTTGGGCCTTTAGGGGTCTGATCCTCACCAGTAGCCAGAAACACGATGATGAAATCCGCGTGCTCGGCCCCTGAAATGAAGTGCTTGGTGCCGTTGACCACCCAATCACCACCATCACGCACGGCGGCACATTTCATGCCGCGCACATCTGATCCGGCACCGGGTTCAGTCATGGCAAGCGCATCCATCCGTTCACCGCGCACGGCAGGCATCAAGTAGCGGTCGATCTGCTCACCTTCGCACGCCATCAAGATGTTCTGCGGACGGCCAAAGAAATGGTTCAGCGCCATCGACCCACGGCCCAACTCACGCTCTACCAGCGCGAACTCGACATGGGACAGCCCAGCG
This sequence comes from uncultured Sulfitobacter sp., assembly GCA_964636575.1. GTDB lineage: Bacteria > Pseudomonadota > Alphaproteobacteria > Rhodobacterales > Rhodobacteraceae > CAZWSE01. The sequence goes on from CAZWSE010000028.1 coordinate 25,298, forward strand.
CAGCCAACGCTTTCAGGAAAGTTGCAGGCATAGAACCCCAGCTCAATCGTCTTGCGCTTGATTTCTGCCGCGATCTCTTCAGGGACCTCGCCGGTTTGTTCAACCAGCTGCTCATGCGGATAGATCTCTTTTTCGACAAAAGACCGGACGGTCTCCGCAATCATCGTGTGTTCTTCGGTCAGGCCATAAATCGTCATGGATGCGCCCTTATCTGGTTTGGAGTGAGAGGAGAAACGGTTAAGTCACGCCTCTGCCCAAACGGCGGGTGCTGGTCCATTGTGTCAGGTCATCGAAGAACTGGGTCATGTGCGTTTACGTGCCTTTAGTCGCTCAGCCAGACGGGCTTTGCCTTGGGCAGTACCATCGTGCCAGCTACCGAATAGAATGTCCCATGGAACGTCAAGGTTCCCGTAGTTGCATTCAAAATATCGGTGATGGATCTGGTGGTGAAAGTTGCCCAAGTGCAGGCGCTTTTTGTTACGGAACAGCACGCCTTCAAAACCGGTATGGGTGGTGATCGCCAAAATCCCGTAGAACGCCAGATGGAAGATGACGTGCACAGGGTGCGTAGCAAAAGCAAAGTGGACAAGGACCGAGCCGAAGTAGAAAAAGTGCTCGACCGGATGCATCGACAGGCCTGACCATGGGCCGATGTCATTGTTGCGATGGTGCAGCGCATGGAAGCGGTACATAAAATCGGTGTGCAAAAAACGGTGCATCCAGTAGAAATAGAAGCTTTCCCAAACCGGGATCAGGAAGAAGACAGCGATGAACCAGATCGGGTTCGCATCAAAGGTTGTCGTCGCCGCGTAACCGTTGGCCATGGACCACCACAGCAAAGCCTCAAACCCCGACCAGATGGTGACGCCAGAGGCGATGGTCCAAAAGATGTTGTCCTTCAACTGGCTCGAAAAGGTGAACATGCGCCCGTTGCGTGGAAAAGGGCGCGGGTCGTATTTCAGATCAGTGCCTTGGGCCGCATATTTGTGAAACCACAGATGCAGTACGCCGGCGATAGCAGTCACTAACAAGGCGTTTCTTAGCCAAATACCCGCAATCCAAGGGCCAGGTATCGCGGCTGTTTCAAGGGTCGGGCTTGCCCAGTAGAACGACACGACCGACAGGCCAACGATCATCAAATTGATGGTCAAAAAGAACCAGCTGTCAAAGTACCATTTTGCCGTGGCCAGCGGTTCGGGCGGCCATTGCCAAAGGGGTGAGACAGCAATGGGCGTCTCAGGCACGTGGTTCCATTCCTTGCGCTCACTCATGAATACATCTGCTTTTTATGGGCGCGGGTTTCTTCGGTCGCTTTGGCGGATCCGTCATGGAAGGTGCCAAACCAGCGGTCCCAAGGCATCTCGACCGTGCCGTAGTTACACTCAAAATAGCGGTGATGCAGTTGGTGGAAAAAATCACCCAGTTGCGCCTTCTTACTGCCCCCCGCGATCAACCCGTCAAAGCCGGAATGGGAACAGACCGGATGCAGGGTGAAGGTGTAGACATGGAACAGAATGTGCATAGGGCTGGTCGGCACAACGAAGTGGATCAACAAAGAACTAAAATACACCGCATGCTCAATCGGGTGCATCGAAATGCCAGACCAAGGACCAACATTCACATTGCGATGGTGCAGCGCATGGGCAGCCTTATACAAAACAGGCACATGCAACAGCCGGTGCACCCAATAGAAATGAAAACTGCCCCACATCGGCATCAACGCGAACCAAAGGACCCACCACACAGGACTTTCAGCAAAACTGGTGGTGGCGGCCCAGCCATTGCCCGCCGCCCAGAACCAAAGACAGGTGTAAAGCGTGCCAAAGGAAATGCCGCTCGCAAGGCTCCAGAACATGTTATCCAGAACCTGACTGCGGAAGGTAAAAACACCATTGTCCTTAGCCTGATCGCGGGGGTCATACTTTAGGGTCTTGTCCTGTTTCCTGAACCGGTAAAGCCATAGATGCAGCCCGCCCGCAACGGCAGTATGCGGGATCAAAAAGCCCAGCCAGATCGCAACGATCCACCCGATACTTAGGGTTGCGGTCGTCTCTAACGCAGGGGCCCAGACCCAAATGGCCAGTGCCGCAATCACCAACGACAGAGTCGACGTAGACAGAACCAGCCAATAAGCGCGGTACCACTTCAACACGTCTACAGGGCGCGGAGGCCAGTCAAACAAAGGGTTATTTTGAACGGCAGCGTCAGGCTTGAAATTCCAACGCTCGGCCTCTGGATCATGCGACAGATCAGTTGGCATAATCGGACCCTTCATCATCCAAAATCGCCTTCAGCTCTTCCAGATGCCGGACGTCCTGTTCAGGATAGGCCTCCAGTTCTTGCGCCGTCTTCTCAGCAATCTCGTCTGACAACACACGCAAAGGCTGACCAGTTTGCAAAGCGCGAATGTAGGTCTCGGCAGCACGCTCAAAGTAATAGAGACGGTTGAACGTATCAGCGACGCTCGACCCGATAATCAAAACACCATGATTGCCCATGATCATGACCTTCTTCTTCGGGTCAGTCAGCAAAGCAGCGCAGCGCTCACCTTCGTCCTCAAAGGCAAGCCCACCATAGCCGTCGTCAATGACGTAACGATTGAAAAAGGTCGCACAGTTCTGATCAATCGGCAGCAATCGACTATCCGCCAAACAGGCAAGAACAGTGGCATGCACAGAATGAACATGCATGACACAACGGGCATGCGGACAATGACGATGCACCCCGCCATGCAAACCCCAAGCCGTCGGGTCAGGCGCATCCGGCCCGCTCAGCGTGTCCGGATTGTTCGCATCAATCTCCAACATATCGCTGGCTTTGATCCGCGCAAAATGACGCTGATTGGGGTTCATCAAAAACTGGGTACCATCATCGTTCACAGCAAGGCTGAAATGATTGGCAACAGCCTCGTGAAAATTCAAACGGGCGGTCCAGCGAAAAGCGGCAGCAAGATCGACACGTTCTTGCCAATGGTCCATGTTCGGTCTGATCTGTGTAACGCTCATATCTGTCTCCCTTTGGGTGAACGGTGGCAGCCGATTCCCGACAGCGCTAGCGCATTCACGACAAATGTCGGCTCGGCACCCAAGCATATCCGTTGTCGCACAAGATATAAGCCTCGCGCAGGCCATGCGGCTTGTCGGACGGCGGCTGCAACACCATGGCGCCATAAGCTTCGGCGCGTTTTGCGGCCTCATCTGGATCGGTCTCATAAAGCCTGATCTCAACACCCGCACCACGCGGCGGATTCTCAGGCAAAATTGTCAGCAATGGGTTGGAATGATACGTGCCATCGGAATGGAGCTGAAACACATGATCCCCATAGGCAATGATCGCAAAATCAGCAGAGGCACGATGGGCTTTCAACTCAAAAACAGACTCTAAAAAGGTGATTTGGGCCAAAACGTCTCGGACAAGAATGTTAATGCCAACGCCCTTCAACGACTTCCCGAAATCTTCAGCAGTGACCGTTTCATAATCCATGATGATGCCCCCTTTGATTGGCAACTTGATCGCGCGCAGTTCCCGTGTCAACGTGGGACATGAGCATTCCAACTTTTCCAAGCTGGGCCGATGTGGCCCCCACTCTGGTCTCGGTCGCAGCAGGCCGGACCCCCGCAGATACTGTTGTCAAAGGCGGGGTCTGGGTCAACGTGCACAGCCGCGAATGTCTGCCAGACCACGACATCGCCATTGCAAAAGGGCGCATCGCCTGCGTCGCACCCGATCTGTCTTACTGCATCGGCGACGATACCGAAGTGATCGAAGCACAGGGCCGCTACATGATCCCTGGCCTATGTGACGGACACATGCACATTGAAAGCGGCATGCTGACACCCGCTGAATTCGCCCGCGCAGTGATACCACATGGCACCACAACCATGTTCACCGACCCCCACGAAATCGCCAATGTGCTCGGATTGGACGGTGTGCGCATGATGCACGACGAAGCACTGATGCAGCCCATCAATATCTTCACGCAAATGCCGTCCTGCGCGCCATCTGCTCCGGGGCTGGAAACAACAGGGATGGAAATCTCGCCCGAAGACGTGGCGCAAGCGATGGACTGGCCCGGCATCATAGGCTTGGGCGAGATGATGAATTTCCCCGGCGTGATCGCAGGTGACGACAAGATGCTTGCCGAAATCGCAGCAACGCAAAAGGCAGGGAAAACCGTCGGCGGGCACTATGCCTCGCCGGTTCTGGGGCCTGATTTCGCGGCCTATGCGGCAGGCGGGCCGGCAGATGACCACGAAGGCACATGTGAGGCCGACGCAATCCACCGCGTGCGCCAAGGCATGCGATCCATGATGCGGCTCGGCTCGGCATGGTATGACGTCGAAAGTCAGATCACAGCGATCACGGAAAAAGGGCTGGACCCACGCAACTTCATCCTCTGCACAGATGATTGCCACTCAGGCACCTTGGTCAACGACGGGCACATGAACCGCGTGGTGCGCCACGCAATAGACTGCGGTTGTGACCCCCTGATCGCGCTGCAAATGGCAACGATCAACACAGCAACACACTTTGGGCTGGAACGGGAACTGGGGTCCATCACACCGGGACGACGGGCAGACATCATCCTGACGTCCGATCTCAGAACACTGCCTATCGAACAGGTCATCGCACGGGGCAAAATAGTCTCTAACAAAGGGGAATGCGTGGCAGATTGCCCGCACCTCGACTGGCCTGATGCGGCGAAGAACACCGTGCATCTGGGCCACAGCCTGACGGACACAGACTTTGAAATCACAGCACCAAAAGGTAAAAACACAGTCACCGCAAACGTCATCGGCGTGGTCGAAAACCAAGCGCCCACAAAGGCGCTCACCCGCGACCTGCCGGTCACAGACGGGCTGGTCGAAGGCACAGGCGACACCTGCCAGATTGCGCTGGTCGAACGGCACAGGGGCACAGGCGGGGTGGTCAATGCCTTCGTGGCGGGCTTTGGATATGACGGGCCGATGGCGATGGCCTCTACGGTTGCGCACGACAGCCACCACATGATCGTCGTCGGCACAGACCGGGCCAACATGGCACTGGCGGCCAACCGGCTGGCAGAGGTCGGCGGCGGGATCACGATCTTCAAAGACGGGGCTGAACAGGCCTTGGTCGAACTGCCCATCGCTGGGCTTATGTCGAATGAACCCGCATCAAAGGTCGCAGCCAAGGCAGACGATATGATGCAAGCCATGAAAGACTGCGGATGCACCCTAAACAACGCTTACATGCAACATTCACTGTTGGCGCTTGTGGTGATCCCCGAATTGCGTATTTCTGACCTTGGGCTGGTGGATGTACGGACGTTTGAATTGACGGACGTCATACAGACGTAGGCAGACACACCTTAGACCACAAACCGGCCATAAGGCCCGCATTAGAGACTGGTAACACCTTCAAATGACCAAAACGACAGTCCTGACCCCCGACCATCCACCGCATGAACTGTTCACAGACGCGTCCAAAGCCGTAGAACGGCTGATCGGGCTCTATGCAGAAGCCACTCGGTTTCTGTGCCAGCAATTCAGCGATGCGATGACAGACCGCGTGCCGACAACGCGGATCAGGGCATTCTATCCCGAAATCAGGCTCACCACGACAAGCTACGCGCGGGTGGATACACGACTATCATTCGGGCACGTCGCGGAACCGGGGGTCTATGCAACAACGATCACACGGCCGGACCTGTTCGAGCATTACCTGATCCAGCAAATCGACCTGCTCATGGAAAACCACGGGGTGCCGGTCAGCATCGGGGTCTCTGAAACAGCGATTCCGGTTCACTTTGCAGTGGCCAACGACGCCAGCATCACGGTGCCGCAAGAAGGGGCTTCAGATTTCATCCTGCGCGATGTCTTTGATGTGCCCGATCTGGCGACTACAAACGATGACATCGTGAACGGCACCTTCGTGCCAACAAATGAGACACACCCTCTGGCGCCCTTCACAGCGCAACGGGTCGACTATTCACTGGCGCGGCTGAAGCACTACACAGCGACGGACCCGACGCATTTTCAGAACCACGTTTTGTTCACAAACTACCAATTCTACGTATCCGAATTCGAAACCTACGCGCGCAGCCAACTGGCCGACCCGAACAGCGGATACACCAGCTTTGTCAGCACTGGCGACATCGAGATCACGGATGCAGATACGCCCATTCCGGACACCGTAAAAATACCGCAGATGCCGACCTATCACTTGAAGCGGGAAGACGGGTCTGGGATCACGCTTGTGAACATCGGGGTCGGGCCGTCGAACGCGAAAACAGCGACCGATCACATCGCGGTCTTGCGGCCGCATGCATGGCTGATGGTCGGACACTGTGCAGGGCTCAGACATTCGCAGGCCTTGGGGGATTTCGTGCTCGCCCACGCCTATCTGCGCGAAGACCATGTACTCGATGATGACCTGCCGGTGTGGGTGCCAATCCCGGCCTTGGCAGAAATCCAAATCGCGCTCGAAGCGGCGGTAGCAGAAGTGACGCAGCTCAAAGGGTATGAACTCAAACGGCTGATGCGGACAGGCACAGTGGCAACGATCGACAACCGGAACTGGGAACTGCGCGATCAGGACGGACCGGTGCAGCGGCTGTCGCAGTCGCGGGCGGTCGCACTGGACATGGAAAGTGCGACAATCGCAGCCAACGGGTACAGATTTCGGGTGCCCTACGGCACGCTGCTTTGCGTCTCCGACAAGCCACTGCACGGCGAACTCAAGCTGCCGGGGATGGCGTCGGACTTCTACACAAGCCAGGTCGCGCGCCATCTGATGATCGGAATTCGGGCCATGGAACAGCTTCGAAGCATGCCGCTGGAACGGCTGCACAGCCGGAAATTGCGCTCCTTTGACGAGACAGCCTTCCTCTGAGCCCTCGAAATCCGCGTGATTCACGCAAAAAAGTGCAGATTTCCGCAGGAAACACGCCACTACGCATTGTGTTGGCCCACCATATCCCGTTAAATCGCCGCGATGAGGCCCCAAATGTACGGGCAGACGAAGGAGACCATCAAAATGGCAAAACCAATGACAAAAACCCAGCTCGTCGCCGCATTGGCGGACGAAATGGGCGCAGACAAAAAAGCAGCAAGCTCCGCGTTGGACGCTGTATGTAACCTGATCACCAAAGAAGTCAGCGGCGGCGGTGCCGTGACACTTCCAGGTGTCGGCAAAATCTACTGCCGCGAACGTCCAGAGCGTATGGTGCGCAACCCTGCCACCGGCGAGCAGTTCAAAAAAGACGCAGACAAGGTCGTGAAAATGACCATCGCGAAAGCGTTGAAAGACAGCGTAAACGGCTAAGCCTTTACCCTTTCGAAAATACTCAAAAGAGGGTCGCTCAAGGGCGGCCCTTTTCGTATATAGAACCCCTTGCTCTCATGGCTGCGTTCAGCAAGAAAGACAGCACACGAGGTGCAAGGATAGCTCATGGACATTCGCGCGATCTTGGCGGGGCTCGCCTTTGCCATCATGTGGTCCTCCGCTTTCACATCCGCACGCATCATCGTTGCTGACGCATCGCCCCTGTTTGCGCTGTCGCTACGCTATCTGATCTCGGGGCTGCTGGGGGTCATCATCGCGCGGGCACTCGGGCAAAGCTGGCACCTGACCCCCGCACAATGGAAAGCGACAATCCTCTTCGGGGTCTGCCAAAACGCGCTCTATCTGGGGCTGAACTTTGTGGCCATGCAAACCATCGAAGCATCGCTCGCAGCCATCATAGCCTCCACGATGCCACTGCTAGTGGCCATCGCAGGGGTGGTCTTTCTGGGCGAGAAACTGAAACCGCTCAGCATCCTTGGACTGATCGCAGGGATCATCGGAGTCGGTCTGATCATGGGAAGCCGGATTAGCGGCGGGATAGACCTCTACGGGCTGGCGCTCTGCGGGATCGGGGTGCTGGCCCTCACCTTCGCAACACTCTCGGTCAGAGGGGCGACATCAGGCGGAAACTTCCTGATGATCGTAGGGCTGCAAATGCTGGTCGGCTGCGCGGCACTGACCATCGCAGCCATACTCTTCGAAACACCGCGGATCACCCCAAGCTGGACGCTCGCCGCAGCCTTTGCCTACACCACGCTCGTACCGGGGCTGGCAGCGACCTTCGTTTGGTTCTGGCTGGTCAACCGGATCGGGGCAACACGGGCAGCGACGTTCCACTTCCTCAACCCCTTCTTCGGGGTGGCAATTGCAGCGCTGTTATTGGGGGAAAAGCTCGGTTTCGTCGACATTATCGGCGTTTTGGTCATCACCTTGGGAATTCTGGCGGTCCAACTGTCAAAACAGGCAAAACCCTCTGGCGCCTGATTCGGTGTGTTGATAGGACGATTCCAATAATAATAAAGGCTGGGGGGCCTGAAAATGGATCGACGCAGTTTTATAGCTATGGGCGCTGCCACGCTCATGCTGCCAAACACATCTCACGCGGCATATACACCAACCGAATATCTTCCGTCTGAATGGCGGTCATTCCGCAAGCAAAACAAGATCGCATTGCTGAACTTCAACGCAAGCTGGTCGATGACCTGCCAGCTGAAACGGGAAGCCTTGGAACAGCTCTTGTCGGAAAATCCGGACTACGCCAGCAGCATCACCCATCTGGATATTGACTGGGACACATATGCCTTTGCAGAATGGACCAAAGCGATGAAAGTCGAACGACGCTCGACGCTCGTGGTCATGAAGGGCACGCGCGAAGTGGCGCGGCTGGTGGCAGAACCGGAATACGACAAAATCAAAGGGCTGCTGGATACGGCACTGAACGCAGCACTGCGCTAGTTCAACATCGCCTCAATGGCCTTGGTAACCTTGCGCGACAAGGGGCGTACATTTGACCCCCATGTGGCAGCAACCTCACCGCTGGGGCTGATAAGCACCTTGTTAAAATTCCACTTGGGGGTGAACCCCGTCTCTGACGCGACCGCTTTGTAAAACGGATGCGCCTTCGCGCCTTTGACATGGGTGATATCGGCCATCGGAAAATCGAGGCCAAATGTCAGCTCGCAAAACTCTTTGACCTCCGCGGCCGACCCAAGCTCTTGATTGAAATCATCAGACGGCACCGCCAAAACAACCAATCCTTGATCGCGATAGCGGTCATATAGGGTCTGCAAGCCGTCGTACTGACCAACAAACCCACATTGGGACGCGGTGTTAACGACAAGCACAGGCTGACCCGCCCAGTCCGAAATCTTCAAAAATCCACCGTCTATTGAAGGAAAACTGCCCGTTGGTTTGGCGGCAACCACGCCAGCGCCAAGCGTCAATACAAGCGCACATATCAATCGGATCATCTGTTCATTCTCCCTGTTGTATAGATAAGTACGCAGGGCAAAGGGTTCCAGATCACTCAACACAGATCTGTGCCCGCTGAAATATCCCTTTGATTTCTGCGCAATCACCCCATTTACTAAGCAACGCATCAATCCGGAGGTGATCCATGTCGACCTACACCAAAAACCCAGACGTCATCGCAACCCTGTCGCCTGAAGAATTCTACGTGACACAAGAATCCGGCACCGAACGGCCTGGAACCGGGGCTTTGCTTGATAACAAAGAACCGGGCATCTACGTCGACATCGTATCGGGTGAGCCTCTGTTTGCATCCTCGGACAAATACGAATCCGGTTGCGGCTGGCCCAGCTTCACCAAAGTGATCGAACCGGCCTATGTACAAGAATTGTCTGATCGCAGCCTCGGAATGGTCCGCACCGAAGTGCGCAGCACACACGGCGACAGCCACCTCGGCCACGTCTTCCCGGACGGCCCGCGCGATCGGGGCGGGCTGCGGTATTGCATCAACTCGGCCTCGCTCCGGTTCGTGCACCGTGACGACATGGAAGCCGAAGGATACGGGGAATACATAAACCAAGTGGAGGACGTAGCATGAGCAATGAACGCGCAGTACTGGCAGGCGGCTGCTTTTGGGGAATGGAAGATCTTATCCGCAAACGGGCGGGGGTCATCGACACACGGGTCGGCTACACAGGCGGCGACGTGCCCAACGCGACCTACCGCAACCACGGCACACACGCCGAAGGGATTGAGATCATTTTCGACCCTAACGTGGTGTCATATCGGGAATTGCTGGAACTTTTCTTCCAGATCCACGACCCGACAACGCCAAACAGACAAGGCAATGATCGGGGGCTTTCGTATCGGTCGGCTATCTACTACGTGGACGACGCGCAACACGAGGTCGCGCTCGACACAATCAAAGACGTAGAAGCCTCAGGACACTGGCCGGGCAAAGTGGTGACAGAAGTCGAACCCGTCAGCGCCTTCTGGGAAGC
>CAZWSE010000029.1:0-35420 GCA_964636575.1 uncultured Sulfitobacter sp.
CCAGTCTTTCCGCCCACCGTTGAGCAGATCAAAGAGGATCGCGCCCGGCACCAGTGGGATGATCGCTGACCCGACTTTGTATCCGCGCCCCTGTGCGCGCAGCCCGTCGACCACCCCTGAACAGGCATCCAACCCGTAAGCTGACCCGCCCGACAAGACCAAAGCATCAACCGCTGCCACGGATTTGTCCGGGTCCAGCAGATCGGTTTCGCGCGTGCCCGGTGCGCCGCCCATCACATGCACCGAGGCTACAAAGGGCGCGTCTGCTGTCAGCACGGTTGTCCCTGATTTCAGGGTGTCGTCCTGTGCGTTTCCGACTTTCAGCCCTTTGATATCGGTGATGGAATTGGTCGGTCCGGGTGTCATGTGCGGGTCCTTGGGGTTTGTTGCAGGCGTTTGGATTTGCCTCCGGCGGGGATTTATTTTGAACAAAGAAGGGGGCCGGTTTAGAGCCTTGGTTTTGCTGCGGCTTGTGCGTCTTTGATGTTGCCTGTGTTGGGTTCCCCTTTGGGTTCGATCAGCAAGACGTGGCATTCTTGTGCTGCGCGGGGGCGGTGGGTGACGCCTTTGGGGACGATGAAAAGCTCGCCCGTTTTGACGCTGTGGCTTGTGTCCTCATAGTCCATTGTCATCTCACCTTGCAGCACCAGAAAGAAGTCATCTGTGTTTTCGTGCAGGTGGAACGGGAATTCGCCGCTGAATTTGACCACCATGACCTCGTTGTCGTTGTAATCCGCCACCACATGGGGATCCCAGTGGCTGCTGAACTTGCTGAGCTTGTCGGTCAGATTGATTGTGCTCATGTCGTTGGCCTTATGTTTGGAAGAACCGGTGCGGCGTTGATCAGCGATTGTGTGTAGCTGTGTTGCGGGTCGTTGAAGACTTGGCCCGTTGGTCCTTGTTCCACGATTTCCCCTGCTTTCATCACCAGCACGCGGTCTGTCACCGTTTTCACCACGCTGAGGTCGTGGCTGATGAAGAGGTATGTCAGATCATATTGTCGGCACAGCGTCGCCAGCAGGTCAAGGATTTGCGCCCGTACTGATACATCGAGGGCCGAGACTGCTTCGTCGAACAAGATCAGTTCCGGCTTTATGATGAGCGCCCGTGCGATGGCGATCCTTTGCCGTTGCCCGCCCGAGAATTCGTGGATGTATTTGCCTGCGTCATCGGGGCTGAGCCCGACGGCTGTCAGTGTGTCTGCGATGGCCTTTTGTCGTTCGATGCCCGTGGGCGGTGTGTCGAGCAGGTGGAAGGGTTCTGCGATCAGCCGTCCGACTTTGTGGCGGGGGTTGAAGCTGCCGAAGGGGTCTTGGAAGACCACCTGCATTTTGCGTCGCACGTCCAGGTTGGGCTGCTGGCCGGAAAAGACGGGGGCTCCGCTGAGTGTGATGGTGCCTGTTTGCACTTGTTCCAGCCCGAGTATTGCGCGTGTGAGGGTGGATTTCCCGCAGCCGGATTCCCCGACCAGCCCGACCCGTTCGCCTTTGTCGATGCTGAAGCTGACGTTGTTCACCGCGCGGAAAGTCCCGGGGGTGCCGAAGATTGATGTGCGCGGAAGGCGGTAGTCTCGGCTGACGTTTGTGACCTTGAGCAGCGGTGTGTCACGGGTTGCATCCGGCAGATCGACTTGGTGGTTTGACGCCTCAAACAGCATCTTGGTGTAGGGGTGGTTCATGTGGTTGAGCAGGTGCGCCGTTGCCCCCTGTTCCACGATTTCGCCTTTGCGCATGACCACGATCCGGTCGGCCATGTCTGCCACTACGGCCAGATCGTGGGTGATCATCATCAGCCCCATCCCGAAGTCATCGACCAGCCCTTTGAGCAAATCGAGGATCTGCGCTTGTGTGGTGACATCGAGCGCTGTGGTGGGTTCGTCTGCGATCAGCAGTTTGGGACGCAGGGCGATGGCCATTGCGATGACGACCCTTTGCCGTTGCCCGCCGGACAGTTCGTGCGGGAACCGTGTCAGCGGGAATTGATCGGGGGGCAGGCCGACCCGTTCCAGCATTTGTACGGCTTGTGCGCGAGCGTCCGATTTAGCGGTTTCGGTGTGGATCAAGATCGTTTCAATGACCTGATCCCCGATGGTCTTGACCGGATTGAGCGCCGTCATCGGTTCTTGAAAGATCATCCCGATGTCATTGCCGCGCAGATCGCAAAGCGTGGGTTCGGGTGTGGTGGTGAGGTCTTGGCTTTCGAGCAGGATTGCCCCTGTCGTCGTCGCCCCCCGTGGCAGCAGTTGCATCACGGCCATTGCCGTCATGGACTTGCCCGAGCCGCTTTCGCCAGTGATTGCGACGATCTCTCCGGCTTTGATCTGCAAGCTTACATCGCGCAGGATTGGCGTGTCGTGAATGTCCAAGGACAGGTTTTGGATGTCGAGCAGGCTCATGTGCGGGCCACCTTGATCCTTGGGTCAAGCGCGTCGCGCAACCCGTCGCCCAGCAGGTTCAGCCCCAGAACCGTCAGTATGATTGCGATGCCCGGAATAAGTGCCAAATGCGGCGCGAGCGTTACCAGCGTTTGTGCATCGGCCAGCATACGCCCCCAGCTTGGTGTGGGGGGTTGCGCGCCAAGGCCCACGTAGGACAGTGCTGCTTCGGCCAGAATGCCAAGGCTGAACTGGATGGTGCCCTGCACGATCAGCAGGTTCATGATGTTGGGCAAGATGTGTTCAAAACTGATGCGCGGTGTGGATTTGCCAGCGACCCGTGCCGCCAGAATAAATTCACGTTCCCAAAGCGACAGGGCCGCCCCGCGTGTTACCCGTGCGAAGACGGGGATGTTGAAGATGCCGATGGCGATGATCGCGTTGATGGCGCCCGCTCCGAAGACGGCCGTGATCAGGATCGCGATGACGATGGAAGGGAAGGCGAAGATCAGGTCATTGCCGCGCATGATGATCTCATCCAGCCACGACCCCTTGCGCGCCGCTGCAGTCAGCCCCAAGGGCACCCCCAATCCAATGCCGATCCCTACGGCCACCAAGGCCACCGCCAGAGACGTGCGCGCGCCGACCATAATCATGCTGAAGATATCGCGTCCGAACTGGTCTGTGCCGAACCAGTTTGTGCCGTTCGGCGGCTGCAGTTTGTTCGGGATGTTCATCTGTGTGAAATCGAAGGGCGTCCAGATGTAGGACAGCAGGGCCGCCACGATGACCAGTGCAGAGAGCGCCCCGCCGAGGATGATGTTGCGCGACCAGATCATGTGCGCGACCTCAGCCGTGGGTCGACCGCTGCATAGGCCAGATCAACCAGAAAGTTGACGACGATGACCGCAAAGACCAGCAGCATGACCACGCTTTCCACGACGATCAGGTCGCGGGCTGAAATGGCTTGGAACACCAATCGTCCGAGACCCGGCAAGTAGAAGACTTGTTCGATGATGATCGACCCTGCCAGTAGGAACGAAAACTGCAAACCGATAATTGTCAGCACGGGGATGAGGGCGTTGCGCAGCCCGTGTCTCCATAGGGCTTGTCTTGCGTTGAGGCCTTTGGCCCGTGCCGTGCGCATGAAGTCTTGGCCAAGAATGTCGAGCAGTGATGAGCGCATGACCCGTGCGAGAATTGCGGCTTGCGGAAGTGCGAGTGCGATGGCGGGCAGGGTCAGCGAATGAAGCCCTGTCCAAAGCCCTTTGTCCCAGCCTGCGAACCCGCCTGCTGAGAACCAGCGCAGGTTGATTGCAAAGATCAAAACCAGCATCATCGCGAACCAGAAGTTCGGGATTGCGACGCCGAGTTGTGTGGCCCCCATCACGGCCATGTCGCCTGCTTGTCCGCGACGGGATGCGGCGTAGATGCCCGCCGGAAAGGCGATGAGGGTCGACAGTGTGAGCGCATAAAGCGCGAGCGGCAGCGACACCCAAAGCCGGTCTGCCACCATCTGGCTGACAGGTGTGCGGTAGGTGTATGAGGTGCCGAAATCGCCTTGGAGCATGCCTGTAACCCATGCCAAATAGCGTTGGGTTTTGGACACATCGAGCCCCAGTTCGGTGCGCAGGGCCGCGACCGTTTCGGGTTGCGCGTTTAGCCCCAGCATAAAGGATGCCGGATCGCCCGGTGCGACTTCGATCACAAAGAAAATCACCAGCGACGCGATGGCGAGGCTGATGATCAGAGACAATAGTCGTTTGAGGGCGTACCGGATCATGATCCGCTCAGGTTAGGGGCGGGGTCCGGTGCCGTCTAGGGGTGGCCGTTATTCCCAAGACACCGCTGTCAGGTCGTTGGCCTGTGTGGGTGCGTTGGTCCAAAGCCCTTTGATGTTGGCCTTGGCAACCGACAGGGCCGCAAGCTGGAACAGGTATCCGTTGACGTAATCGTTGGAAATGGTTTCCTGCGCCGTTTTCAGCATGTCCGACCGCATCGCCGGATCGGTGGTTGCATTCAGCTTGGTGATCAGGGCTTGGAAGTCCGGATTGTCGTATTGGAAGTAGTAATCCGGGTTCGCGTAGATGCCGATGTCCATAGGCTCTGTGTGGCTGACGATTGTCAGGCCAAAGTCCTTGCCTTTGAACGCGACCTCAAGCCACTGCGCCCATTCCACGTTGGTGATTTCAGCCTTGATCCCGACCTCGGCCAGTTGCGCTGCGATGATTTCACCGCCGCGACGCGCATAGGAGGGGGGCGGCAGCACGAGCGTTGTTTCAAACCCGTCTGCAAAGCCAGCCTCGGCCAGCAGCGCTTTGGCCTTTTCGGGGTCGTAGTTCGACTGGCCCGTCATATCCACGTAGTCTGGATTGTGCGGTGCAAAATGTGTGCCGATGGGCGTGCCGTAGCCGAACATAGCCCCGTCGATGATCGCTTGGCGGTTGATGGCGTGGGCCAGTGCCTTGCGGACCTTCACGTTGTCAAAGGGCGGGCGTTTGTTGTTGGTGGACAGGATCGTCTCACCCTCGGTCGAGCCGACAAGCACTTGGAAGCGCGGGTCAGCCTCAAACTGTGGCAGATTTTCTGGCGCTGGGAAGCCGCTGAACACATCTACGTCTTCGGCCATCACGGCAGCAAAGGCCGCCGTCGGGTCAGAGATAAACTTGAACGTCGCTTTTTCGAGCACTGCAGGCGTGCCCCAGTAGTCCGCATTGCGCGCGATTTCGATCCGGTCGCCTTGGACCCAGTTTACAAACTTAAACGCGCCTGTGCCGATGGGCATCTGTTTGATGTTCTCGATCGACTCCGGTGCCACGATCACCGCGTCGCCCCACGCAAGGTTGAACAGCATGTTGCCGTTTGGTGCGGACAGGGTGACTTTGACGGTGCCTGCATCCATGACCTCAACGCTTGAGATCGACGCATAAAGCGCTTTTTGCGCGTTGGCGCTGTCTTCGGCCAGGATCCGGTCAAGGCTGAATTTCACATCTTCGGCGTCCATTGTGGTGCCGTCGTGGAAGGTCACGCCAGAGCGCAGCTTAAACGTATAGGTCAGCCCGTCATCCGAGATTTCCCAGGATTCCGCCAAGCCTGGCACAACAGATCCGTCGCCCATAAAGCGCGTCAGCCCTTCGAACACATTGGAATAGAGCACGGAATCGATGGCCCCGGCTGCGGCGCTTGTCGGGTCCAGATGCGGTGGTTCCAGCTGCATCGCGAGGGTCAGATCGGTTTGCGCGTGCGCGGCACCGGCAAAAAGCGCAATCGCGCTGGCGGCGGCAAGACGGGTGAAATGTTTCATGGCAGGCTCCATCAGTTCATTTGGCAGTGAGGCTATCCAATCGCTGCTCGGGTGTCGAGAAAGGTTTGTATTTGACGTGGGGGAGGGGTAATCACGGCGCTCTTGGAGGGCAGTCACATGACGCAGACTTTGGCGATTGATTTTGGGACGTCCAATTCGGCGGCTGCTGTTTTGGATGGCGGTGCTGCGCGCTTGATCGCGCTTGAAGGCGATGCCGAGACTTTGCCGACGGCTGTGTTCTTTGACTTTGACGCCCAAGAGATGCTGATCGGCCACCGCGCCAGTGCCGCTTTGCTTGATGGTTTGGACGGGCGCTATATGCGTGGGCTCAAAAGCCTGCTTGGCACCGGATTGATGCGCGAAAGCCGGATGTTGCTGGGCGAGCGTTTGGATTTCATTGATATTGTGGCGCGGTTTCTGGCCCGTGTGAAAACGCAAGCCGAGGCCGAGACAGGGGTGCGGTTTGATCGTGCTTTGTCGGGGCGGCCCGTGTTGTTTCATTCCGATGATCCTGCCCGCAACGCGCAAGCCCAAGTCGATCTGGCGGAAGCCTACGCGCGTGCCGGTTTTAGCGATGTGCAGTTTATGCCTGAACCTGAGGCTGCGGCTTTGGCCAATCGAGACAAGCTGTCGAACGCGGGTCTTGGCTTGATTGTCGATATCGGGGGCGGGACATCTGATTTTACCCTGTTCCGGTCCAAGCCTGACGGCATTGATATTTTGACCAGCAATGGGGTGCGCTTGGGCGGGACTGACTTTGACAAGCAGATCAGTGTTTCGCGTGTCATGCCGCAGCTTGGGATGGGCAGCCCGATCCGGCATGCCTTTGGCAATGACACTCATCTGGCCCCCAACGCGATTTTCAATGAGCTGGCCACATGGCAAAAGATCCCGTTTCTTTATACCGCCGAGACCCGCGCGAAGGCTGCGGATTTGCTGAAATACGCGGTGCATGAAAACAGGCTGGCGCGGCTGGTGAAGGTTTTGGACGAAGAATTGGGCCATGATCTGGCCTTTGCTGTTGAGGCGGGCAAGATTGCCGCCAACGATCCCGAGGCTGAGAACCCTGTGATCCGCGTGGGCATGTTGAAACCGCGTGCTGTGCTGCCCTTGCCCAATGACATGATGACCGAGATTTTGACGCCCCATGCGGGCACAGTCGGGCAAGCGGCGTTGGACACGATGCAGGGTGCAGGTGTGGACCCCGAGGCGGTCACCGATCTGATTTTTGTAGGCGGGTCGAGTTTGATGGCGGTGATCGAGGATGAAATGCGCAGGCTTTTCCCGAAGGCTGCCCTGCACCGAGGTGCCGCGATGACTGCGATTATCGAAGGGTTGGCTTTGGCGACGGCTTAGGCAGCGCTTTATGTGTCGGGCAACAAAAGCGTCTGCAGGCTGCGCCCCATGACCTTGGCGCTGTCGATCATGTCATCGACGCCGATGTATTCGTCGGGTTTATGCGCCAGTTCCAAGATACCCGGCCCATAGGCGATGCAGTTCTTCAGTTTGCCGATCCGGTCGATGTGCTTTTGATCGTATGTGCCGGGGCTTGCGACGTAGTCGGGGTCTTTGCCCATCACATCCTGAATGGCAGCGGCTACGGTTTCGACCACAGGGGCGTGTTTGTCGGTCATAGAAGGCAGCACTGAATTGAGTTCAGTCAGCGCATAGTCAAAATCGGCGCGGTTGGATTTGAGTCCTTCAAGCAGGTTTGTGACCTCATCGCGCACCTGATCCAGCGGTTCTTCCACCAAAAACCGTCGATCAATCACGATACGGCAGCTGTCTGGCACGCAGTGCGCGGGCAGGCCGGTGAAATCGTCGTCTTGTTCTTTCTGTCCGCCGTGGATTGAATTGATGTTCATCGTCGATTGCCGTGCGCCGTCTGGCACCACGGGCATATCCGTGTGACGGGCGGCCATGGCGGGGAACAGCTTGTCTTCAAATTCGTTTAGCACCGCCCCCATGTGCCGTACCGCGCAATCGCCTAAGAAGGGCATTGATCCGTGTGCGATTTCGCCCTTGGTTTCGATCTCGGCCCACCAACCGCCGCGGTGGCCAAGGCAGATGCGGTCTTTGTTGAGTGGTTCTGGAATGATGACGTGTTGCACGCGGCTGGGGTCAAAATAACCTTGTTCAGCCAGATAGGCGACGCCGCCATAGCCGCCGGATTCCTCATCAGCGGTGCCTGAGATTTCGATGGCGCCGCGGAAATCGGGATGTTCTTCGATGAAGGCCTCGGCCGCGATGATGCTGGCAGCCAAGCCGCCTTTCATGTCGCAGGCCCCACGTCCGTAGATTTTCCCGTCGATCAGATCACCGCCGAAGGGATCTTTGGTCCAGCCTGCGCCGACTTCGACCACATCCGTGTGGCTGTTGAAATGTACGCAGTCGCCGGATGAAGCCCCGTCGCGTCGTGCGATGATGTTCCAACGCGGATAGCGGGTGCTGTCGCCGGGGGTGTCATGGGCGCGGATCAATTCGCAGGTGAAGCCATGTGCGGTCAGCCGTGTGTTCAGATAATCGCAGATCGCCTGATAATTCTCACCCGGTGGATTGAGCGTCGGGATCTGGATCAGCTCTTGCGTGAGCGTGATCAGGTCGTCGCGCTTTGCGTCAATGCGGGCTGTCAGCGGGTCAGAGAAATGGGTTTTCATGCGCCTAGTCTGACCAGCGCGTCAGCACTTCGTCAAGGGTAACCGCGCCTGCATCGCCATGGGTGGGCGGATCGGACGGCGTTGCTGAAAAGCGCGGCACGGGGGCCGGTTGCAGCACCCCGTCTGTTTCCACGAATGTTCCACGCGCGATGTTGTGGGGGTGGGTCGGGGCCTCGGCCATTGACAGGACGGGTGCGAAGCAGGCGTCTACATCCGTCAGGATCGTCGCCCAATCATCGCGGGTTTTGCTGGCGAAAAGCTGTTCTAGGGCGGGGTGCATTTGCGACTGGTCACCATATTGATGCGCAAAGCGGGGGTCGTTTTCTAACTCAAGCGTTTGCAAAAGCGTCGCGAAGAACTGCGGCTCAATCGGGCCGAGCGCGACGTAGCCTCCATCGGCCGTCTCGTAGCATCTATAATAGGCCGCCCCGCCGTTCAGGACATTGCCGCCGCGCTTGGTGTCATCCCATGCACCGCCTGCCATCAGCCCGTATTGAAGCGTCATCATCAAGGCAGACCCGTCTGACATGCAGACATCGACGGTTTGGCCTTGGCCGGTTGTGCGTGCGTTCAGCACGGCGGCCAGCACGCCTGTAACCAACATCATCCCGCCGCCTGCAAGATCGGCAATGATATTTTGCGGCGGGGGCGGGGGTGCGCCGTCGGGTCCGATGGACCAAAGCGCACCAGAAATCGCCATATAGTTCAGGTCATGCCCCGCGCGGTCTTTCAATGGGCCGTCCTGGCCCCAACCTGTCATGCGCCCGTATGCAAGGCGCGGGTTGCGGGCGAGCATGTCATCGGGGCCAAGGCCCAGCCGTTCCATCACACCGGGGCGGAAGCCTTCGACCAACACTTCGGCGCGGTCGATCAGGGTAAGCGCGTTTTCAAAATCATCCGCGTCGCGTAGGTTTAACGTGAGGGTCCGGCGCGAGCGGTCATAAAGATTGTGTTTCTGTTCCAACCCAAAGAGCGGTGCCTGACCGGGGCGGGCGATGCGCACGACTTCGGCCCCCATATCGGCAAGCATCATGCAGGCAAAAGGCGCTGGCCCAAGGCCCGCCATCTCAACAACGCGCAATCCGCGCAAGGGTCCGGCCCGATCCAGCATGTTTTCTCCGTGGTTCTGGGTATCCGCTAGCGGAGTTTTAAGAAATATGCGACAGGTTGCAGTGACTTGCACTTGCAAAACGCGGGCATGGCCGTAAGTAATCAACCATCCTAAAGGTTGATAGAAACAGTCGGGCTTTGACTCCGGCTTTGAGGGACGGGAACACATGGGGACATCGACAGCCTTGCTGCCACTGATCGCGGCTTTGCCGTTCATCGGAGCATTGATGCCGGGGTTGGTTATTCGCGCGGGCCGCAACGCCTGTGCTGCGATGACCGGATCGGCCACGCTGTTCGCCTTTGTCCTGTTGATGCTGCATGCCCCCGCCGTTTTGGGCGGCGAGGTGTTTTATGCCTCTTATGAGTGGATGCCCTCGCTTGGGCTGTCCGTGTCTTTCATGCTCGACGGGTTGGGGTTTTTGTTTGCCACCATGATTTTGGGCATCGGGTTGCTGATTATTCTTTATGCGCGGTTCTATCTGTCGGGCGATGATCCGATGGGGCAGTTTTATACCTATCTGATGCTGTTCCAAGGCGCGATGCTGGGGATTGTACTGTCTGACAATATCCTTTTATTGCTTATATTCTGGGAGCTTACGTCGCTGTCTTCATTCTTGTTGATCGGCTATTGGAAGCATTTGCCCGAAGGTCGCCAAGGCGCGCGCATGGCCTTGACCGTAACTGGTATGGGCGGGCTTGCCATGATTGGCGGCATGTTGATTTTGGGCAGCATCGTCGGGTCGTTCCAGCTGTCTGTGATCTTGGAAAACGGGGATCTGATCCGCCAGTCAGAATGGTATCTGCCTGCGCTTATCCTGATCCTTGCGGGGTGTTTCACCAAATCCGCGCAGTTCCCGTTTCACTTCTGGCTGCCGCATGCGATGGCGGCGCCCACGCCTGTATCCGCCTATCTGCACTCTGCCACGATGGTGAAAGCGGGTATTTTCCTGATGGCGCGGATGTGGCCGGTGCTGTCTGGGACGGATGCCTGGTTTTACATCGTCGCCACCACTGGCCTGATCACGATGGTTCTGGGCGCGCTGATTGCGATGTTCAAGGATGATCTGAAAGCTTTGCTGGCGTTCTCGACCGTATCGCACCTTGGGTTTATCACCATGCTTTTGGGCTTTGGCACCAAAGAAGCCGCTGTGGTGGCCGTGTTCCACATTATGAATCACGTGACCTTTAAGGCAGCACTTTTCATGACCGCTGGTATCGTCGATCACGAAACGCATACCCGCGATATTAAACGCCTTGGCGGTCTGCGTCACCTTATGCCGATTACGGCGACCATTGCGGTGATCACATCCCTGTCGATGGCAGGTATTCCGTTCTTCAACGGCTTTTTGTCCAAAGAAATGATGCTGCACGAGGCGTCGCATACAAGTTGGCTCGACAATCCTTATCTGATCCCTGTGCTGGCCACACTGGGTGCTATGATGTCGGTGGCTTATTCGCTGCGCTATATATTCCACGTTTTTGCAGGCCCTGTGCGCGATGACTATCCGGCCAAGCCGCATGATCCGGGCTTTGGCATGTGGGCGGCCCCTGCTTTGCTGGCGGGTCTGGTGATTGCCATCGGCGTTCTGCCTAAGACCTTCGCAGGGCCGATGTTGGCGGCGGCGGCGGGTGCGACCATCGGGGGCGAGCTACCTTATTATTCGCTGAAGCTCTGGCACGGTGTGAATATGGCGCTTTATATGTCGATCATTGCAGTGGTCGGCGGTGTGATTCTGCTTTGGATGCATGGCGGGATGCAGCGCGTTTGGAACGCGATACCACGTCCCGAAGCGAAAACCATCTTTGATGTAATCGTTGGCGCCTTCACCGGTTTTTTCCGCGACCTAACCGCTGTTGTTCACAACGGAGCGATCAGCCGCTATCTGGCGATCTTTGTCTTTGCAACGCTGGGTCTTGGCGTTTTGGCCTTTGGCGGGTCACGGATGGGCGCGCCAACACGCGAGATGCTAGAAATCCCGCCAGTTGCAGTTGTCGGTTGGTTGCTACTGGTTGTGGCCAGTATGTGTGTTACCAAATTCCATCACCGCCGTTTCCTTGCCTTGATCGTTGTGGGGGTTGTCGGGCTGATGGTCTCGCTGGGTTTCGTGTATCTTTCTGCACCTGATCTGGCCCTGACCCAAATCAGCGTTGAGACAGTGACCATCATGCTGCTACTGCTGGCGCTGCACTTTCTGCCCAAACAGACACCCTTTGAATCGAGCGATCTGCGCAAGCTGCGGGACAGTGTGATTGCAGTCGGAGCAGGGGTCGGTGTGGCGCTGTTGTCCTTTGCCTTCATGCTGCGCGATACGGCCTCTATTTCGGCGTATCACCTTGCCAATTCCAAATCCGAGGGCGGTGGTACGAATGTGGTCAACGTGATCCTTGTCGATTTCCGCGGCTATGACACCTATGGCGAGATTATCGTTCTGGGGATCGCGGGCCTGACCATCTATGCGCTGGTTGAGACTTTGCTGAACGGACCTGTCAGCCAGAAACTGCGCAACTGGGTGTTCACCCAAGACCGGTCCAAGGACCGTCACCCGATGATGATGGTTGTGGTGACGCGCCTTATGCTGCCCATCGCGATTATGGTGGGTGTCTTTATTTTCCTGCGCGGGCACAACCAGCCGGGGGGTGGCTTTGTCGCGGGGCTTGTCGTCGCGATTGCCTTGCTGATGCAATACATGGCCAGCGGCTTTGCCTGGACCCAAGAACGCCAGCGGGTTGAATACCACACGATGATCGGCTTCGGGTGCCTGATCGCGGGGCTGACCGGCATCGGGTCTTGGTTCGCGGGGCGGCCTTTCCTGACATCAAGCTTTGGATACTTCGAAATCCCGCCGATCGAAGAATTTGAACTGGCCACGGCCCTGTTCTTTGATCTGGGCGTGTTCCTGACTGTGTTGGGCGCGGTTATGCTGATGCTCTATAGCCTGTCTGCTTTGGCGCGCCGTGCCGGTGAAACCGTCAACGAAGAGGCGATGGACTTTGATCCTGCCCGTGTCCATGCCTTGCCGAAGGAGGATGTGTAATGGAATTCCTCGTGGCAAGCGCAGTTGGCGTGATGACGGCAGCAGGGGTCTATCTGATCCTTCGGCTGCGCACCTTTCCTGTGATCTTGGGCATTGCGATGCTGTCCTATGCGGTCAACGTGTTTTTGTTTTCAACCGGGGGGCTGGCGATCAACCTGCCGCCGGTTTTGGACAAGGCTGATAAATACGGCGCGGGGGCTTATAGTGACCCGCTGCCACAAGCGTTGGTGTTGACCGCGATTGTGATCTCGTTCGGCATGACGGCGGTTGTCGTGATGATCGGGCTGGGCGCCTATCTTGAAAGCGATGATGACAAGATTGATATGCTGGAAGAGCCGCAAGAGCCGGAGGACGCGCCATGATGCATTGGTTGATTGCGCCGGTGATCCTGCCTGCGATGCTCGCGCCTATTCTGGCCTTTGTGATGCGCCACGATATTGTGCTGGCGCGGGTCTTCGGGCTGGCGGGCACGGTGTCCCTGTTTGTGATCTCGGCTTGGCTGTTCGTGGTGTCGATGTCGGGCGAGACGCTTGTGTACTACCTTGGCAACTGGCCTGCGCCCTTTGGCATTGTGTTGGTCTTGGATCGGCTGTCAGCGCTTATGGTGCTGCTGACATCCGTGCTGGCCCTGATCGTGCTGCTTTATGCCATCGGGTCCGGCTGGGACAATCGAGGGCGGCACTTTCATGCGCTGTTCCAGTTCCAGCTGATGGGTGTTTGCGGGGCGTTTCTGACCGGTGACGCCTTCAACCTGTTTGTGTTCTTTGAGATCCTGCTGATCGCGTCTTACGGATTAATGATCCATTCAGGCGGCAAAACGCGGATGCAGGCGGGGCTGCAATATGTGGTGATGAACCTTGCGGGATCGACCTTGTTTTTGTTCGCGCTTGGCACGCTTTATGCGACGACGGGCACGCTCAGCATTGCTGATCTGGCTGTCAAAGTGGCGGCATTGCCGGCGGATGAAGCGGCCTTGTTGCGGGTTGCAGCGATCTTGTTGCTGATCGTCTTTGCCGTCAAAGCGGCGCTCTTTCCAGTGCACTTCTGGCTGCCTGGAGCCTACGCCAACGCGCCTTTGCCCGTGGCAGCCTTGTTTGCGATTATGACAAAGGTGGGCGCTTATGCGATCATCCGGTTTTACAACACTGTTTTCCCGCCGGAGGTTGGCGGCACAGGGACGCTTGGCGCCGATCTGATCTTTGTCGGCGCGGTTGTGACCTTGGGTATCGGGGCCATAGGGGTGCTGGGGGCCAAGCGGTTGGCACCTTTGGTGGCCTTTTCGATCCTTGCGTCGATGGGAACTTTGATGATCCCTGTGTCGTTGTTCACGGCCGAGGCCACGGCAGCCGCGCTATATTATATGGTGCATTCGACCTTTGCGGCGGCTGTGTTGTTTCTGGTGGCTGATATGGTCATCGCGCGGCGTGGGGCAGGTGGTGATGCCTTGCAGACCTATCCGGCCATGGCGCAGAACGGGATGGTTGCAGCCCTGTTCTTTGGGGCTGCGATTTCGATGGCGGGGATGCCACCGCTCAGCGGGTTCTTGGGCAAGCTGTTGATCCTGAAGGCCGCGATGCCGGAACAAACGATGGTAATGATCTGGATCGCGGTTCTGGTCAGTTCGCTCATCTTGATCATGGGCTTCGCCCGTGCGGGCAGTGCCGTGTTCTGGAAAACCACACCCGATGAAGAATGGCGCGATGATTTGCCAACCCCGAACGAGCCTTCGATTGCGCTTGGCGTTGCAACGGTTGTCGCCTTGATTGGTCTTGGCGGTATGATGGCGGCGGGGGCGGGGCCTGCGATGGGGTTCTTTGAAGCCACCGCGGCCCAGCTTGAAGATAACGCCCAGTATATAGACGCCGTTTTGGCCCCAATGGGACGGGAGTAGACAGATGATCCGCAAGATCCTTCCGCACCCGTTCCTGACCCTTTTGTTGGTGGCCGTCTGGATGCTTTTGGTGGCCAAGATGACCCTTGGCAATCTGGTGCTAGGGGTGGCGCTGGGGTGGATCATTCCGGTGATCACCGCGCCCTACTGGCCTGAGCGGCCCACAATTCGGAACCCTTTGATGATCGCGGAATACATCATTGTTGTTATCTGGGACATTCTGAAAGCCAATGTGATCGTCGCACTTGTGGTGCTTTTCAAGCCAAACAAGAACATCAAATCGCATTGGATCGCGGTGCCATTGGAGTTGAAATCGGCCGAGGCGATCACGGTTTTGGCGGGCACGATCACCATGACCCCGGGAACTGTGTCAGCCATGCTATGCGCGGACGGGTCAAGCATTTTGGTGCATTGTCTGGATGCAGATGACCCCGATGCCGTGCGCGACGAAATCAAGGACCGCTACGAGCGGCGTTTGCTGGAGATCTTCGGATGATTGAGATCGCAACCCTTTTCGCAATGACCTGTTACGGCGTGGCGCTGCTGTTTTGTCTGTACCGGATCATGTCATCGCCCGGCGCGTCAGACCGTATTCTGGCGCTTGATACGATGGTGATCAATGTGATCGCGATACTGATCTTGTACGGCATCTACCAAGGCACAGGGGTCTATTTTGAGGCCTCCATCCTGATTGCAATGGTCGGGTTCGTGTCCACGGTGGCCTACTGCCGCTATATGCTGCGGGGGGACATCATCGAATGAGCATGGTTCTGGAAATCGCGATCAGCGCTCTGTTGGTGTTGGGGGGTCTGTTCGGGCTGGTTGGGTCCTTCGGGCTGGTCAAGCTGCGCGACAGTATGCAACGGCTTCATGCCCCGACCAAAGCGACGACTTTAGGGGTCGGCTCTGTCCTGATTGGATCACTGCTGTATTTCAATCTGGTGAAGGGCATGACGACGTTCAGCGAGCTGTTGATCACGCTGTTTTTGTTCCTGACAGCACCTGTAACGGCCAACTTTATCTCGAAGGCCTTCATGCATCGCAACACGCCTGAGGAAGATTTGCCCCCAACAGCAGGCGATGTGGGCTGGGCGGGATACAACGAAGCCCCCGAAGAGCGGTCTACGCGGGGCGGGCGAACGTCCTGATTAGCCGAAACTTGGAGACAAACTGTTTCCGATTTCGAAACCATTGATGGGCCTGTGGACAAGTCGTCGTTAACCACGGACCGCAACATCTTCCACAAAATACTGAAAATGAACAGCTTTTCCGCTACATATGGTTAACGGGCGCTAAAGCTGCGCGCAAACCTGCCGATCCGGCTTTGCCCTGATTGTAGAGGCTCACAAAAACGCCTCATTTCGAACCCCAATGGCACCTGATTCCCCCATTAGTCATTCCGCTGTGGGGGCGATCAATTGCCTTTTCAAGGTGTCCGGAGGGGTCCGGATCTGCTGCTAAACGCACCTTGAAGAGGTTCTGCCAAGGGATCGCGAATGTCGTTTTTTGAAGAGCACAATTCATTTACCAAGAATGCCGGCGAAAGCTGGAGCAAGTCTGAACCAGCTGCCGATACCATGCGTTTCGAAGTGCGCGGGGATGACTATTACGATAATCCAAATGTCGCCTATGCCTCAGATGATGAGGCCCAAGGCAAGAACCGGTCCGAGGTCGGGTCCTACAAGTACATGCAGGCAGAACGCATGTTTACGCTTGAATTCGACATGATGATCGAAGGGGGTGCTGCGAACACTGCCGATTGGCTTGTCTTGGCGCAGTTGCACCAGTCCGAGGACAAGGATGCCAATGGCAACGTGCTTGACGCTGCTGCCCCGCCGCCCTTTGCGATCGGGTTACAGGGCGAAGAGCTGGTTATCACGGGTCGCACAGACCCGAATGCGATCACCACGACCACCCCTGCGAACATTGAACTTTACCGCGATGATTTGGCCATCGTGCGCGATCAATGGTACGCGATGAAGGTCGAGATCGTGATGGATCACAACGTGGCGGGCTCAGGCTCGGTCAAGGTGTGGCGCGACAGTGTTCTGCTTGTCGATTACGATGGCCCGCTTGGCTATAATGACGAGGTCGGTGCCTACCTTCAGATGGGTGTCTACCGCGAGCAAGCCCCGGAAACCTTCGCGGCCCAATTCCGCGATGTGTCTATGGTCGGAGAGGGCGACGCCCCCGACATCAACGGCACCTCTGGCGATGACAATTTACAAGCTGATATGGTTGGCTTCCGCGAAGACGAGACCCTGAACGGCTACGGCGGTAACGACACTTTGAACGGTGGCGAAGGCGACGACGTGATGAACGGCGGGTCTGGCAATGACACCTATGTGGTCAACACTGCGGGCGATGTGGTTAACGAACGCTCCGGCGGGGTCGATCAGGGCGGCGTTGATGCGGTGCAGTCCTATATCACCTACACCCTTGGCGCTGATATTGAGAACCTGACCCTGGCGGGTGTCGATAACCTGAACGGGTTTGGCAACAACAAGGCCAACGAAATCAGCGGCAATGCCGGAAACAACCTGTTGCGCGGATACGGCGGCGACGACCGGCTTTTGGGCGCGGGCGGTGTCGATACGCTGTACGGTGGCGATGGCAACGATTCCGTCTTTGGCGGCGCGGGCAATGATTTCCTCTATGGCGACGGTGATGACGACCGGTTGTACGGAGAGCTTGGCGACGACGTTTTGAATGGCGGTGACGGGAACGATATTCTCGAAGGCGGCGCGGGCAACGACAGTCTGAGCGGTGGCGCCGGTGATGACCAATATGCGGTCAGTGATGCGGGTGATCTGATCTTTGAATACGCAAACGCGGGCAACGACATCGTGCGCGCCTCTGTCTCGTTTGATGTGGGTGCTTCTGCCCATGTTGAGACGATCAACACCACCAATCAAAGTGGGACCGGCACCCTTCACCTGACCGGATCGGACACCGCCAACACCATGCGCGGCAACGACGGGTTCAACATCCTGATCGGGCGCGCGGGCAACGATATTCTTTATGGTTTTGACGGTGGCGACACCCTGCGCGGTGGCGACGGCAATGATACTTTGTATTCTGGCATCGCAAGCGCGGGCATTGATACCCTGGACGGCGGCGCGGGCGACGATACCTTCTACGTCGACAGTGAAGATGCCATGATCATCGAGGCCGCAGGGCAGGGCAACGACACTGTGCGCGCCTCTGTCAGTGTGACCCTTGCGTGGGACGCTGAGATTGAAAACCTGCGCACGACCAGCATCAGCGGAACTGCTGCGATTGATCTGATCGGGTCCACAAGCGACAACGAAATTCGGGGCAATGACGGCGCGAACCTGTTGGACGGACGGGGCGGTGCGGACCGCATGTTCGGCTACGGCGGCAATGACACCTATGTCATCGATAACATCGGTGATCTGATCTATGAATACGACGGCAACGGCACCGACACGGTGATCAGTTCCATCAACTTCACCCTCGGGTCTGTTCATTCGATTGAAGTCTTGCAAGCCTCTTCGACAGCGACCAGCGGCACCCTGTATCTGACCGGCAACGCGATCAACAACACCATCACCGGCAACGCGGGCGATAACGTTTTGTCCGGCCGCGACGGGAACGATGTTCTGTCGGGCGGTGCGGGTGATGACACCTTGAACGGCGACAATGGTAATGACCGACTGACCGGCGGCACGGGCAATGACATGATCTATGGCGGTGCCGGTACGGACACGGCTGTGTTCACGGTCTCAAGTTCTTCTGTGCAAGTTAGCCAAGGCAGCACGGCTTTGATCGTATCTTCTGCCAACGGGATCGACAGCGTTGCGGACACGGTTGAGTATTTTGAGTTCACCAACGGCACCTTGACCTTTGCACAGGTTCAATCGCTGGCCGGGTCGTCGACAACTGTTGTTGGAACGGTCGGAAACGACTGGTTGACCCCTGTGGAAAATGCGTCCTCCATCGATGGGCGCGCGGGCGTCGATATGGTCAGCTTTGTGTCCTATGGCGCGGGCGTTTCGGTGAACCTGTCCGGCGGGACCGCAGCCTCGGGCAGCAGTTCCAAAACCATCGCGAATGTCGAAAGCATCACCGGGTCCATCTATGGCGACTACATCGCAGGCGACGCCAACGACAACCGCCTGCGCGGGCTTGGGGACTATGATTGGTTCGTCGGCTCTGACGGCAATGACCTTTACGAAGGTGGCACCGGCCGCGATATGATTTCTTATGTGAACGCCTCTGGCGGGATCGGGATCGACCTGTCCACGGGTCAAGGTCTGTCCGGTCAAGCGGCGGGTGACACCTACATGGATATGGAACGGGTCACCGGATCGGTTCATTCGGACTATATGATCGGCAGCGCGGATGAGGATGAATTCCGCGGGCTTGGTGGCTATGACTGGTTTGTCGGCTCTGACGGTGGCAAGGATCGGTATGACGGCGGGTCCGGTTTGGACACGGTCGCTTATACCAACGCTGGCAGCGGGGTCGTTGCGTCGCTGATCCTCGGACGCGGATCTGCGGGTCAGGCGGATCGTGACATCTTCACCAGCATCGAAAACCTGACCGGATCGAACTTTGACGACACGCTGACCGGCGACAACGGTCGCAACATCCTGCGCGGGATGTATGGCGAAGATCGCTTGTTCGGCAACGGCGGCACCGACCGATTGACCGGCGGTGGCAGCGATGACTATCTCGATGGCGGCAGCGGCTGGGATTATGCCTTCTTCAGCCACAACCGGTCCGAATACAACATCGCCACCTATAGCTCTGGCGCGACCGTTGTGCAGTGGACCGGCAGCGGCGGAGACGGCCGTGATGTTGTGGTCAACATCGAGGCTTTGGTCTTCGCGGACGAATTGGTTTATCTGTAACCAAAGTTATCCACCGAAAAATGACGTTCAAAGGCGGGTTCTTGCCCGCCTTTTGGCATTTGGCCTGTTGCTTTGGACCTACCACATATAGTGTGCGAGGTAAGACTCGTAACAAATGTGCCTTGGGGGGACTGTTGTGCGCCACTTGCTGATCGTCCTCGCGCTTTGTGTCGGGGCTATAGGTCTTTCGGGCTGTTCGCTGCCACGCGGCGCGGCCATTGCGTCTGAGATTCTGTCATCACAAGACGACGATGCTGCAAGTTATTCGGTGGTGTCTGTGGGCAAGGCCAACGTGGCTGATCTTGCAAAGTGGCCTCATTCCCATACCGGCATCCACCACGGCTGGCTGGAAAACCACCGCGGGCCTGCCAGCCCTGTGATCCGGTCCGGTGATCGTGTGAACCTGATGATTTGGGACAGTCAGGAAAACTCTCTTTTGACGTCCGAGACCCAGAAAGTTGTTGATATGCCCGGCCTGACGGTGTCGCCATCAGGCACGATCTTTGTGCCCTATTTGGATGAGGTCGTTGTGCGTGGCATGACCCCGTCAGACGCACGGCGGCAAATCCAATCCGCGCTTGAGCCGATTGTGCCCTCTGCGCAGGTGCAGCTTTCGCATGAAGCGGGCAAGCAAAACTCGGTCGATTTGGTGAGCGGCGTGCCCAAGCCCGGTGCCTATCCCTTGCTTGATCGCAATTCCACAATCCTGAGCCTGATCGCGCAGGGCGGCGGTATTTCGAAGGATCTGCGCAACCCCAAAGTTCGGTTGATCCGCAATGGCAAAACCTATGAAACCCGCGCCGAGGCGTTGTTTTCGCATGCGGACCGCAACACGGTTCTGCGCGGGGGTGACACTGTGATTGTGCGCGAGGACGATCGCTATTTTACCGCCCTTGGCGCCACCGGAACCGAGCAGTTGGTTTATTTCGACAAAGACCGGATTACGGTGGTTGAGGCCCTGTCGATGATAGGCGGATTGGCAGAGGGCCGCGCGAATTTGAAAGGCGTGTTGGTGCTGCGTGAATACCCGAGTGCTGCCCTGCGCTCGGATGGGTCAGGACCGGACCGCGCCCAAGTGGCGTTCACCTTTGATCTGACCTCAGCCGAAGGTTTGTTCGCTGCCCGCAAGTTTCAGGTGACCCCTTTAGACACTGTGCTTGCAACGGAATCTCCGGTCACAGCCGCGCGTACCGTTTTGGGGTTGATCGGCACGACCCTTGGCGTCGCGCGAAGCGTTAACTGACCGCATGGCAGATGCAGACGCGGCAGCGGGACCAAAGATCGCCATTTTGATGGGGGTCTTCAACGGTGGTGCGTTTCTGCAAGATCAGTTGGACAGCTTTGCGGATCAGACAGTGTCTGGATGGACCTTGCTGGCCTCTGATGATGGATCAACCGACGACAGCTTGGCCATTCTGGATCAGTTTTCTGAAACTGCGCCTGTACAGATTCAAGCGGGGCCGAGGGCTGGTTTTGCGGCAAACTTTTTGTCGTTGCTGCGTTCTTTGCCTGAACATTTTGACTATGCGGCGCTGTCGGATCAGGACGATGTTTGGTTCAAGGATCGGCTCGAACGGGGGGTCGCAGCACTTCACGCGGTTGATGGCCCCGCCTTGTATTGCGCCCGCACCATGGTCACGGATGCCGCGCTTAACCCCTTGCATCCGACCCCGCTGTTCGCGCGGCCTGCATCGTTTCAAAACGCGCTTGTGCAGTCGTTGGGCGGAGGCAATACGATGATGCTGAACCGCGCCGGATTGGACTTGGTGGCTCAGGCCGCCGCAGAGGCCGGCGATATCGTGGCCCATGATTGGTGGCTGTACCAATTGATCAGCGGCTGCGGTGGGTCGGTCATCAATGACCCGGACCCTGTGCTGTTTTACCGTCAGCATAGCGGCAATGAGATCGGCGCGAACCGGTCCGCTGCTGCGCGGTGGAGCAGGTTGAAACGTGTGCTCGGGCGCGACTATGCCAAGTGGCATGATATCAATATACCTGCGCTCAACCGGTCGGCGCATCGCATGACGGGTGATGCTCAGCAGGTTTTGAAGGCGTTTGAACGCGCACGGCAGGGCGGGGTGATAGCGCGGCTGCGCGCGCTTCGGGCGTCTGGCGTTTACCGCCAATCTCGCCTTGGGACCGTGGCGTTGTATCTGGCCTGTGCTTTGGGGCGGCTATAGGTAAATCGTCTGATCTGCGAAGACCAAGACCTCAATGTTGATCAGTTGATCGCGCCCGTCGCCGCCAGAGGCGATGCGGTCGACATAGGTATAATTGCCGCTTGTGAAGACTTCATAACCGGAGGCCGCGTCTTGAAAGTAGGCGTAATCATACCCGCTGCCGCCGTCGAGGATATCGTTCGATCCGCCGCCCGTCATATGGTCGTTTCCGTTATTGCCGCGCAGGACGTCTGCCCCCCACATACCGCGCAGGATATTGGCCTGATGATCGCCGGTCAGTTGGTCGTTGTGAGAGCTGCCGGTTAGGTTCTCAATCTCAAAGTACAAGTCAGAGCGCGCTTGTCCCGCACTGCCGCGCCCCAGCAGAAGCGATGCGACGATGCCCTCAGGCGCACTTGTATAAGCAACCGTGTCGCGTCCCGATCCGCCGTAGTACCGGTCTTTGCCACCGTCTGACCCCACAAACCAATCGTTGCCGCCAAGCCCGCGAAAGTCGTCGGCGCCGTCACTGCCATAGAACTGATCGGCAAAGCTGGAGCCTGTGACCCGCTCAATACTGATGTACCGGTCTTGTGCCGCCTGTCCTGCGGACCCCACGCCTTGTCCCAGATCAACGGTGACTGCCGACGTTGCCCCCACATAGGACACCATATCACGGCCTGTCCCGCCATCGAATGTATCGGCCCCGCCGGAGCCGACCATCCAGTCGTAGTCCCCAAGCCCGCGCAACCGGTTGTCGGCGCTATTACCTAGAATGTAGTCCCCAAAGATGGATCCTGTCAGGCTTTCGATGCTGGTTAGATCGTCCGTATATCCGCCCGTTGTTACCGTGCCCGTCACAAGGTTCGCATTGATCCCAAGCGCGCTGTCCACGTAGCTGACCATGTCTGTGCCCGGTCCGCCCTGAACGGTGTCATTGCCCGCCCCCGGCACCAACCAATCCGCCCCGCTGTTGCCCCAGATCACGTCGTCGCCGGGGTTGCCTTCGATCATATTGGCCAGATGGTTGCCGATGACCGTGTCGTCAAAATCGGTTGCGATGATCCGTTCGATCCCTGTAAATTCGTCCCCCGTTGCGGCCCCGCTGCTGGCTTGGGACCCGTCAAGCGCCACCACAATCGCGGCCCCTGCCGCGCTGTAATCCACCGCGTCAAAGCCTGCGCCGCCGTCGATCATGCCTGCGCTGCTTGGGCTCCAATAGAACATATCATTCGCCGGACTGCCTTGAACGGCGATGGGGTCTGGGATGAAAACATGGGCCGCGTTGAACAGGATTGCATCTGTGATGTCAGCGGTGTTCAAACTGGAGCCAGAGGATGCGTTTATCAGCAAATCCTCATCGCCCAGATCAAGCCGCACCCCTTGGGATGTGTCGAACACCCCTATGTCGGCAATGCTGTGCAAAAGCGGGTAGGCGGATAGATCGATCCGGTCCTGTCCAAGCTGGAAGTCTGCGACCGTGTCGGTTTGGCCGTCTGGCGTGAAGATGAACAGATCAGCGCCGGTGCCGCCCCAAAGCGTGTCTGACCCTGCACCGTCGATCACTATATCGTTGCCTGCTTGCGCCCAAACAGGTCCGCCAGCGGATGGGGCTGTCAGAACATCTGCAAGGCTTGTCCCGTATTGCGCGGTTGTGATGACGCCGATGCTTGGCAAATCAACGCTCAACCGTGTGATCCCCTGATCGCCAGTGGAAAGTGCTACGATTTGTAAGCTGTTCCCGACTTCCGCGAACTCAAGCTGTGCCACACCGCTGAGCGCTGTTGTCGTTTGATCCACCAGCGTTTCGCGTAGCACCAGCCGCCCGTTGGGGAGCAGTTGAAACAGGCTGATCCCGCCATCGCTTCCTGCCGCCGCGATAAGGCCGACCCCGTCCCAGACCGTTGTTGCCAAGGCGCTGACGTTCTGAAAACGGGTGTCGAGCGTATCGATCACCTGATCGGAAAACTCCATGGCGCCGTTGCGACCGAGGGATAGCACCGTCAGTGAATTCGACCCTGATGCACCTGCGATGACGTAGGTCTGGCCGCTGACCGTCAAAAGCTCGACCGCCGAAGGGGCATTGATCGGCAGCAGGTCTTCTGGCCCGATGTCGTCTTTCAGGGTCAGTTGGCCTGCCGCATCGATATAGAACAGGCTTAATGTGTCAGTGCTGTGTGAGGCGGTCACAAGCGTCGCGTACCCAAGGTTGGACCCGACCGCCATTGCGACGATGTTTTCCACGCTCAAGCTGGATGTGTCTGGAACGGTCTCAACCAAGGACAAAGACCCGTTCGCGCTTTGCTGGTATCCGAAAATGCCGGACCCTGTCGCGGGGGAGACGAAGACGTAGTCCGACCCGCCAACAGTTGTGCCTGTCACGGCGACTGTGTTTCCATAGAACCCGACCCGATCCAGATAGGTGGTCGAAGGGCCTGCACCGGTGACAAGATGATCCACGGTGGTTTCATCCAACCCCCGCGTCGTGCCATTGAGCTGGATGTCATATTGGGACTGTGACGCCCCGTAATAGCTGTGTTGGAATTGGCTTCCACTGACAAATCCCGCGCCGAGTGTCAGGCTGCTGGTGCTGTGGCCTGCGGCGTCATGCACCCAAAGAACAGTGCTGCCACCGCTTTGCGTCACCGACAGCCGCGCCACTTGACTGATCTGGGGGTGATCAATCGTCCAATATGTCTGGATGGCATTCAGGATGCTCACGGGGGAGGGGTTGCCTTGGCGGTTTCGGTTACCGCTGCTTGTGGCAAATGCAGGTTAAGCCCGTGCTTCTTTTGTTCCCTTTGCGCGCGTCTATTTCCCTAAAATGCGGGTCAATATCTTAGGGTTTGACTTAAGCGATCCGCGGCCCAGCAGGGAAGATTGGCTGTAAAGCAGTCGCGCAATGTCGATCCAGTGCTGTTCCGTCAGGTTTTCGCGGAACATCGCGGCATCGGGGAAATCTTTCTTTTCCATTGCAAAGCCAGGCTGGAAGGGCTGCACCCGTTGTTCCAGCTTTTCGTTCAGCCGGGCGAAATGTTTGCGAATTTCGCGGAACTGTCTGCGGCGCAGCATGATTGTTTTGGGGGCAGGGTCAGGCAGGATGATCTCTGCCACGGCTTTTATCAAGGCGTGCGGCGGCACCTCTGGCTTGGTCAGTTGTGAGGCCACAAAAAAGCTGAGCGCATCAGGAGAAAGATTGGCATCGCCGTCAACTGCTGGCGTTAAATCCTGTGCGTTCAACCCGCAGTTCAGCAGATCGAGAAACGCGCCGACGATACCGCCCTCATGCTCAGTCAGTTTCGCATAGTCGAGCAGGGTAATCTGATCCGGTCTAAATCCGGTCAGCAAATGGTCGTAGACGAGGTTGTGATTAAACCAGACACCGCCACGCCGGTGTTTGATCAGGATTTCATTGATAAACCCCGGAACACTTGGAACCTTAGTGGTTTTGGCGATTTGTAGCCACAAAGACTGGGCGAGTTCGGCCTGATCGCGCAGAGTGTAGACCACTTGTATATCGTCAAACGCGCTCAACCTCCCCGCAAGTTCAGCGATATCGACCTTTGTGTCGCCACCTCTGGAAAAGGGTTCCGCGGAAACAAAAACGGTGCCTTCTGCGGTGCCGTATGTCGACAGGAAGCGGTCCCATACCGCTTCTGCTCCGCCCTGTTTGCTCGCGGCTTTGTCAAGCTCGGGCATATCCAGCCACGGTGCGCCAAGCACGTGATGCGCTTTGTTTGGTCCCATATCGGGATAGTGGATGCCGTGGTCTGCGAGCACCGCGCGGTTGTCGAAGAATGTACTTTGCAGAAAGGTCGTGCCGGTTTTATGCGCGCCAAC
Source organism: uncultured Sulfitobacter sp. (assembly GCA_964636575.1). GTDB lineage: Bacteria > Pseudomonadota > Alphaproteobacteria > Rhodobacterales > Rhodobacteraceae > CAZWSE01. The sequence continues at coordinate 25,248 of CAZWSE010000029.1, forward strand.
ATGAAGGACGAGTTTTGGCATCTGGACCTACCAGTCATTGCAATACGGGGGCAGACATAGCGGATCACAGGGAGACGGGGCAAGTGAGCCTAGCCCAACTGGTCTGATTCCACGATCCGTTGGTTCAGATGTGCAACAAGGTATCCAAGCCCGTGTTCAAGCGCGTGGGCCGTTGTGCCATCAACCTGCGCCAGTTCCAGTTCAAAATCTTCGTACCCGATGGACATGGATTTGAGCGCTTCGATGACTTGTGGTTTGACCCAGTAAATTGATCCGGCCGGAAAGCTGAGGTCATTGCCGTCTGTTTTAATGCTTAACCGGCTCAGGAGCTCCAGCGTCCGTGCACGGTTTGACCCCCACCAGCGGATGCCGCTGAGGTGTTGACCTGCCGCCACCCAAAGCCCTGCTGTGTCATCTGCCATAAAGCTGTCCAGCCGCTGTTGCGTCACCGCCCCGTCGCCCAAGACCCCATCCAGCAGGGCTGCCCGCCATGTATCTCCGTCGGTTCGGTGAGGCGACTTTTTGGTGTGTAGCTTGCAGATCGCTTGATAGCCGTCCAAGGCGCCGCTGTTGATCAGGTGCAAAAAAGGGAACATGTCGCGCCCGTGGTTGGGCAGCGTGATGACTTGGGCCTTGGGAAAGGCGGTTTCGATGATTGCTTGATGGGTCGCACCTTCGGGAAGAGTGACAAAGAGATCAAAGGTAAAATGCTGTGCCTTTAGCCTTGCGGCGATGTCTTCCCACATTTGGGGGTAGTAGAGATGGAGGACAACTGCGAAATCGGCTGCAGGGGCGGGGGCGGAGACTTTTGGCAGAACCAAGCCTTCCGGCATTTGGCCCACGGGCAAGTCTCTGATCTGGCGTCCTTCTGCTTGGCCGGTCTGGATATAGTGCCAAAGCGGGCTGTCTGAAAATGGTCCCAGATCAGGGTTGTGGTGCTTGTACGCGAGTGGCGAAAAGTCGGGGTTTGGCAAAAGCCCCATTGCTTCGCCGCGCTGGATATAGTGTCGTTCGGGATTTCGTTTATAAAAATCACGCATGTTTGGATTGCTGTCGAGATAAAACTGCCTGTCAAACAACGGGCTGGCGTTCAAAACGGTCTCATAGGCGCGCTCAGATGCGGAAGGCCACAACAGGCGTGCCAAGTGCTTGAAATAGATCCACCGCATGAGATATCAGGCCAATCGATGCATGATGTCTTTGTGGCGGCGCAGCAGGAACACCATCCCGAAAACCGTCAAAATTAGCGCGATGATGAACACATAGGTCGGGCTGGCCTCATTCCCGGGGTAGGTTGTGTAGAACCCTTTGCGCATCATTGTGGTGACATGGGCCAGCGGGTTCAGCATCAGCCAGTCGCGGTAGGCGGCAGGCACGTTTTCGGGAATGAACAAAATCGCCGAAATCAGAAACGCAGGCCTGTTGACGATTAGCCAGAACCGTTCCCAGATCCCGAAACTGGACACCAAAAAGCAGTTCATTGTGCCCACCCCGATCCCCATCGCCAGTGCCATCGCGACGGCCGTAAAGATCGCGGTCCAATCCAGAACCAGTTTCAGATCATAGACCAAGATCACACCCGCCAGAACGATGGTCATCACCAGAAACTGGGTCAACGCGTTCAATATAAACCGCGCCATCAATGCATCCATGAATGTGACTGCCGGATAGGTCAAAAGTGCGCGTGAAAACCTGATAGAGGCCGCCATTGTCGTGCTTATGTTCAAGTAAAGCGCGAAGGGCAGAAACCCGGTCGCATAGAACAGCACGAAGTTGTTGCCCAGACTGGGCGCGCGCAAAAGCAGGCTAAAGAGGACGCTCATCAAGCTGATCGTGGCCACGGGTTCAAGGATCGCCCAAAGGTATCCGCCTGGTGATCTGCCATATGTCGTTGCCATTTCGCGCAGAACCAGCGCTGTCACGGACCGGAAAGACCGAAATCCACGCTGTTTGGGCCGCTGGGCAGGTTGAAACGTCACGGGGGCAGGGCGCCTTTCAATACGGCTGGATCAAACCGGTTTCAGTCATTAGGTTAACTCTACGAATATGAGCCAATAAAGAAAAGACAGGTCGTGCCCTCGTGACAGATACTCCTTTGCCCAAACCAAGCCCCGCGGCGCAAAAGATCAAGGTTGTCGAAATTGCACCCGCCGCGAGCCGTGCGCGGATGCGGGGGCGGCATTGGCTGCTTGTTGTGTCGTTTCTTTTGATGGCAGTGCTGCCTGTGGGGGTCGCGGGCTTTTATCTTTATACGATTGCGGCGGATCAATATGCTTCCAAGGTTGGGTTCACTGTCCGGCGTGAGGAATCAAGCTCTGCCATTGATCTTTTGGGTGGCTTGTCCAGTTTTTCGGCGACGGATTCGTCTGACACAGATATCTTGTACGAGTTTATCCAAAGTCAGGAACTGGTCCGCAAAGTGGATCAGGAACTGGATCTGCGCGCCAAATTCCGCAAGCCCGACTTTGATCCGGTTTTCAAGCTGCAAGACGATGCGATGATTGAGGATTTGGTCGACTATTGGGCGCGTATGGTGCGGATTGCTTATGACCCTGGCACCGGATTGATCGAGGTTGAGGTCCGCGCCTTTGATCCCGATGACGCGCAGGCGATCTCAAAGGATTTGTTTGATCGGTCTTCCAAGATGATCAACGAGTTGTCCGCCGTCGCCCGCGATGACACGACCCGCTATGCCAAGGACGAACTGGATGAAGCGGTGGAACGTCTGAAAGAGGCCCGCAGGTCTTTGACCCTGTTCCGCAATGACAACCAGATCGTGGACCCGACTGCCGATATCCAAGGCCAGATGGGCTTGCTCAATTCCTTGAACGAACAGCTGGCCACATCCTTGATTGAGCTTGATCTGCTGACCGGATCGACCCGCGAAAACGACCCGCGCGTTGAACAGGCCAAGCGCAAGATTGAAGTGATCGAAACCCGTATCGACGAAGAACGCCTGAAATTGGGTGTAACAGGGGCAGACGGGTCGGGCGCATTTGCCGATCTTGTGGGCAGCTACGAAAGCCTGCGCGTTGATCTCGAATTTGCCCAGAAAGCCTATCTGTCGGCCCTTGCCACATACGATTCCGCTGTGGCCGAGGCCCGCCGCCAAAGCCGCTATCTGGCTGCATATATTGAGCCGACCTTGGCCGAAACAGCGATCTACCCGCGCCGCCTGACCATTCTATCGGTCTTTGCGATGTTCATGTTTGGCATCTGGGCGATCACCGCACTTGTCTATTACAGCCTGCGCGACCGGCGGTAAGCGCGATGCTGCATCTCGAAAATCTGTGCAAAACCTTCCACTTGCCGGGCAATCATAAAGTCGTTGCCGACAACATCACCCAAAGCTTTGAGATGGGGAAATCTGTCGGGCTTTTGGGGCGCAACGGTGCGGGGAAATCATCGCTGCTGGATATGATTGCGGGCAACATATTGCCTGACAGCGGGCAGGTTCGGCTTGAGGGGACTGTGTCCTGGCCTGTGGGCTTTGCGGGCAGTTTCCACCGCGAACTGACAGGTGCGCAAAACACCAAGTTTCTGGGCCGTGTCTACGGGGTAGACACCGAAGAGCTGACCGATTTCGTTGAAGACTTCGCGGAACTTGGCGCCCATTTCAGGCAGCCTTTCCGGTCTTATTCATCGGGTATGAAATCGCGGTTGGCCTTTGCCATTTCGATGGGCATCCATTTTGACTTTTATCTGGTCGATGAAATCACCGCTGTGGGCGATGCTGCGTTCAAGGAAAAGAGCGAGGCCGTTTTTCAAAACCGGATGGAAACCAGCGGGGCCTTGTTTGTGTCCCACTCCATGCCGTCCGTGCGGCGCGTCTGTGACAGTGCTGTCGTGCTAGAAGACGGAACCCTGACCTATTTTGAAGACGTCGATGACGCGATCCGTCAGTACAGAGAAAACATGGACCGCAACGAAAAGGACGCCGTTCAGCCTGCTTGATAGGTGATGGCCCCGTCGCAGATTGTTGTGCGTGCTGCGGCTTTGACAATGTCCATCGGGGGCAGTTCTGTCAGATCGTGGCTCATCACGACGACGTCCGCCATCATGCCCGCTTTCAACTGCCCTTTGCGGTGTTCGTTAAACTCAACCCAAGCGTTGTCGCGGGTGTAGCTGGCCAGCGTGTCGTGGAGCGATTGGGTTTGGTCCCGCCAGCCCTCGCCCAGATCAAGCGGCGCGATCGCGGCGCGGATGTTTGGCATCACGTCCACGGGGATCACCGGCCAATCGGTTGAAAAGATCACCTTGGCCCCTGCATCGCGCATATCCTGCCAAGCGTATGCCCCTGCGATCTGATGATCGTGGATATATTGCCCGACGCCCGTTGGCGGAAAGATGTGCCCGACGGGTGCGTGCCCCGGTTGAATCGAGGCCACGATATCTAGCGAAGCCAGTCGCGGGATATCGTCGGTGTGCATGACCTCAAGGTGTTCGATCCTGTGGCGGCTGTCGCGTTTTCCATTGGCGTTCAAGGCGGCCTCATAAGCATCAATCGTGCGGCGCACCCCTGCGTCGCCGATGGCATGGACCGCGATCTGGAACCCGAGCCGGTCAGCCTCAACACAGGCGGCTGTAAAGTGTTCCTGCGTGAAAACCTCATCGCCGGTATTGTCGTCTGAATTGGGGTAGGGTTGCAGCATCAATGCAGTGCCGCTTTCGATGACCCCGTCGATGAACATTTTGACATGCCCGCACCAGACTTTGTCGTTCTGGAACCGCGCGCGCATGGCGACGGCTTCTTGCAGGCGCTCAACCGGATCGGTGCCTTTGAGGTGAAAGGGCACCATGACACGCATCGGCAGGCGGCCTTCTGCGTCAAGCTCGTTCAGCAGTTCCAGCTGGTAGGTGTTCCCGTCCATGCAGTGCAATCCGGTGATGCCCTGTGCGGCGCAGTGTTTAAGACCCTGTTCGATCACGTCTTTGTCCATCGCCCTCTGGGCGGGGGTCGCGGGGGGCGAGGGATCAGCACCCGTGACAAGCCCCAGCATTTCGCGGCCAGCGTGGCGGGTCAGTTCTAAGATCGGGCCATAGGCACCGGGTTCTAGCAGTTCGCCATTGGCCAAACCGTCGTCGCCCATTCTGATCTCTGATCCGGCATCGACTTCGCCACCTTGCAACAGCCCTGCGGCCTCAAGGGCGGCTGTATTGGCCCAGACGGTATGATGATCGGGTGCGAACATGGCCAAGGGGCGGTTGGACAGGATGCTGTCAAGATCATGCCGCGTCAGCGTGCGACCCAGCCCCAGAATGTCGTAGTCGGCCATGACGCAGAACACCAATTCATCCATCGGCGTGGTCTTTGCATAGGGTCTGATCTTGGCGGTCATCGCCTCTATCCCCTCGACGCCGTAAAGGTCGAGCATTGTCATCTCAACCGACCCGCCAAAGAGATGCACATGGCTGTCGATAAAGCCGGGCAGAACGGTGCCGCCTTGGGCGTCGATGGTTTGGGTCTCGGGGCCTGCTGTCGCTGCTATTGTCTCTGACCCGCCAACGGCAGTGATCGTGCCGCCCGTGATGGAAAGCGCGCTTGCCTCTGGCTGATCGGGGTCAAACGTCATCAGCTTGCCGTTCACAATGATGATGTCAGGATGGGTCATAGCGGTCCCTCTTTCATGCAAAAACGGCCCCCTGTTTCCAGAGGGCCGCGTCGGTGTTTACTTCTGAAGCTCTGTCCAAATGGCCGTGTACATCTTGGTGGCCGCGGGCGAACAGGTTTTGGCCACATAGGCCGCGTTCTTCAGATCATCGGGCACGACGACTTCAGGGGCGGATTTCATGTCTTCGGGCATGAAGGCCTCTGACCCTTTGATGCCGTTTGCATAGCGGGCAAAGGACGACAGCATGGCCGCGTTTTCGGGGTCCATGATGAAGTTGAGGAATGTCTTGGCCTCTTCAACATTCTTGGCGTCCGACAGGATTGCTGCGTTGTCCATCCAGACGGGGAAGCCCTCTTGAGGGTAGCCGAACGCGATGTCATCGTTCTGGTTGCGCGCGCGGAAGGATGCCCCGTTCCAGTTCACACCAGCCGATAGATCGCCCTTGGCGTATTTTTCGATGTTGCCGTAGTCCATCGACAGCCAGTGCGGTTTGGCTTCGGTCAGAATATCGCGCACCTTCATCAGAACTTCGCGGTCCTCGGTACATTGCTCTCCGCCGGCGTAGTTGATGGCAAGACCCATGACATCGCTCATTTCTGGCACGACGTTGATCTTGCCTTTGAGTTCCTCAGGCGGATCGAAGATCACTGCGGCTGTGTTGATATCGCCGCTATAGACGCTTGTGTTGACCGTGATCCCCACGGTGCCCCATTGCCACGGCACGGTGTAGTTCCGGCCCGGATCGAAATCCACATCGACCCATTGCGGGTCCATGTGTTTGAAGTTCTCCATTTCGTTGGGCTTGGATTCCATCAACAGGCCTTCGCCAACAAAGATCGGGATATAGGTGCCTGAGGGGACAACAATATCAAAGCCGTGTCCGCCCGCCTTGATCTTGGCAAGGGCCGTGTCGTTGCTATCATAATCGGTGACAGTAACCTTGATGCCGGTCTCGGCCTCAAACTTTTCGAGCATTTCAGGGCTGGTGTAATTCCCCCAGTTGTAAAGATTAAGTTGGCCTTCCGCATAGGCTGGAACGGCCAAAGCCATCGCGATGGCAGTCGTGATAAGCGTCTTCTTCATCTGTTGTCTCCTTCGGGTCAAAATTCACGTTTTCAATTTGCTGAGCGCAGTAAAGGCGATCACCATCGTCACCGATATGCCCAGCAGGACGGTCGAGATGGCGTTGATTTCAGGCGTGACGACTCGGCGCAGTTGACCGAGCATATATGTGGGCAGCGTATCCTGCCCTGCGGATTTTACAAATTCGGTGATCACCACGTCATCAAGGCTGATGACAAAGGCCAGCATTGCGCCGGCCAGAATGCCGGGCCAAAGCTGGGGCAGGGTGATGCGGCGGAACACTTGGAAAGGGGGCGCATAAAGGTCGGCCGCCGCCTGTTCCAATGAAAGATCCATGCCCTGCAACCGCGCCCGAATGGGCAGATAGGCGAAGGGGATGCAGAACGCCGAATGGGCAATGATAAGGTAGGCAAGGCCGGTGTACCCCGTTGCCACTTTGATTGATGCAAAGAAGATCAGTAGCGCCACTGCGGTCACGATTTCAGGCACCATCAATGGTTGGTTGATCATCGCAAAGACAGCCGACTGGCCCTTGAATTTCGGCGTTCGGGTCGTGGCAAGCGCCGCCAAGACCGCCACGCTGGTGGATATGCCCGACGCCCAAAGCGCGATGACCAAACTGCGCACGGTTGCCTCTTGCACCTGTTCGTTTTCCCAAGCGGATGCGTACCACCGCCACGAAAACCCTTCCCAGATCGCAATCGAAGACCCTGCGTTGAACGAATAGATTACCAGCAGGATGATCGGCATATAAAGCATCACAAAGCACGCGATGGCGAGCGTGGTGAACCCTGTCTGGCGGCGGACGTTGAACCCTGTGCTAGCCATGGCGCACATCCTCGTCTCCGGCGGTGCGGACATAGAACATTAGCGCGACCATCACGATTGCCAGCAGTGTGATCGACAGGGCGGCACCTAAGGGCCAGTTGCGGCCTTGGCCGAACTGAAGCTCAATCAGATTGCCGATCATCAACTGGTTGCCGCCGCCCATGACGCGCGGTGTGACATAGGCGCCAAGCGATGGGACAAACACAAGGATCGACCCCGCGATAAGCCCCGGTTTGACAAGGGGCAGGATGATCTTGCGCAAGACTTGAAACCGCGTCGCATAGAGGTCGTATCCGGCCTCAACCAAACTGAAATCCAACCGCTCCATCGAGGCATAAAGCGGCAGCACCATCAGCGGCAGATAGACGTAGATCATCCCCAGCATGATCGAAAATTCGGTGAACAGCATCTGGATGGGCTCATTTATAACGCCAGCCCAAATCAGAACCGTGTTGACCGTGCCTTCGTTGCGGATCAGCTCAACCACTGCAAAGGTGCGGATCAGCAGGTTTGTCCAGAACGGGATGATGATCAGCAGCATCCAGAAATCGCGCTGGCCTTTGGGGCGGGTCGCGATGAAATAGGCGGTCGGGAAGCCGAAGATCACGCAAAACAGCGTTGTCAGCAGGGACAGTTTGACCGACCGCCAGAAGATGCTCAGATGCGCGTCCGAAAAGCCGAGCGTGTCATCGAAGATGTCCCGCTCCATCACCACGTTGAACCATGCGGACCATGAGAACTGGTATTCGACCCCGCCATAGTCGCCCGGTGTCAGGAACGAATAAAAGAGCGTAATCAACAGGGGACCACTGGCCGCGAAGACCAAAATAATCAGGGCAGGGGCCAGCAATAGCCAGCGGTTGCGGGATGCGCGCTTGGCGGCGAGAGAGGAAAGATCGCTCATGCCGCTAGTCCCTCAGCACCTGACCGACATCGGGCGCAAAGCTGATCCCGACGCGGTCACCCTTGGCAAAACCGGTTGCCATGTCCGGCTGGTTCTGGCGGCGCACCACAAAGGACGATCCGTCATCCAAGTCCGCGTGATAGGCGGTGTCGGTTCCGAAATAAACGATCTCGCGCAGAGTGCCTGCTAGCAAGCCTTCGGTTTCAACCACAAGGGTCGAATGTTCGGGGCGCACAGCGACGGTGACCTTGCCATTAGGTGTATGGCCTTTGGGGGCACGGGTCGCGACGGAATGGCCTGAGCGCAGTTTGACTTGGGCGGTATCCCCAATGGCTGCGATGATATCCGCCTCAAGAAAATTGGTCTCTCCGATGAAATCAGCGACGAACCGTTCGGCGGGATGATCGTAGATATCGCGGGGGCTGCCGATCTGCCGGATGGACCCTGCGTTCATCACGGCGATCCGATCCGACATGGTCAGCGCCTCTTCCTGATCGTGGGTCACAAAGACAAAGGTGATGCCTGTTTCCAGCTGAAGGCGCTTGAGTTCCAGCTGCATTTCTTTGCGCAGCTTAAAATCCAATGCGCTCAGCGGTTCATCCAGCAAGAGGACCTTGGGCTTGGGGGCAAGTGCGCGGGCCAAGGCCACACGTTGTTGTTGCCCTCCCGAGATCTGACCGGTCTGGCGATCTGCCATTTCGGTCATCTGCACAAGCTCCATCATCTCGTCCGTGGTCTCTTTGACCTGCGATTTGGGCTGGCCCAACATCTCAAGCCCGAAACCGATGTTCTGAGCGACAGTAAGGTGCGGAAACAGGGCATAGTTCTGGAAAACGGTGTTCACTGGGCGTTGGTGCGGGGGCGAGGTCAACAGATCCTCACCGTTCATTGTCACTGTCCCGTGGGTCGGATTTTCAAAGCCCGCGATGATGCGCAATAGCGTGGTTTTGCCGCATCCAGAGGGGCCGAGCAGGGTGAAGAATTCGTTCTCGTTGATGGCGACATCAACACCTTTCAAAGCGATGAATTCGGATTTACCCGATCCGAAAACCTTGGTCACATCGCCAATGTCGATCATTCGCTGCCCCGCTCTGTCTCTGTATGTTCACCTGTTAAGGATGTGTTAAGTAGCGTCCGAGCGTCAGGCTAAGTCAAGGGTTTGTTGTGGGTTTTGCAACCCTTACCTTTGCGGGTTGCCTGATTGATAAGCGGCTGCAAGGCTTCTAGGCTGCGCTGGAACACATCGCACCCACAGGAGCCTTTCATGTCGCTCAAGCCTCTCGGAATTGATCCGACCCATTGCTTTATCAACGGCACTTGGGGGCCGTCCGATGCAGGTGAATTGCTTGATTTGCGCAACCCGTCCGATGGATCAGTGTTGTGCCAGATCGCGCGTGGCGGGGCTGCGGATATTGATCGCGCCGTTGCCGCAGCACAAGGTGCCTTGCAAGGCGATTGGGGCACGCGACCCGCGTATGAGCGGGGCAGGGTGCTCGCACGGATCGGGCAATTGGTTCTCGCGAACGCAGATGCCTTGGCCGAGCTTGAAGCGATGGACGTGGGCAAACCCCTGAAACAAGCCCGCGCCGATGTCACAGCCCTTGCGCGCTACATGGAGTTTTACGCAGGCGCTGCTGATAAACTGACAGGGCAGACCATTCCGTACCTTGATGGCTATACGGTTTATACTTTGCGCGAACCACATGGGGTGACGGGGCATATCGTGCCTTGGAACTATCCGATGCA
>CAZWSE010000030.1:0-35168 GCA_964636575.1 uncultured Sulfitobacter sp.
TGTTCTTGCTTTACTACTTCCCTGTGATCGTGACGTTCTTGCCTGATCTGTTGAAGTAAAAGAAACTTCGAAAGTTATTCAAGGAAAGGGGCCGTAGGGTCCCTTTTCTTGTTAAAGACGTTGAAATGATAACTCTAAACGACAGGAGAACTGTGAAGTCTCTAAACAGCTTTCGGGTGCGTCTGGGGCAGTTTTATATTGGCCACTTGTTCCGCAATTGGATCTGTGGACAGCGGGTGTGTGTCGGCGCTGAAGTCTTCAGGATGTCGGACTTTTTGCCATTCGCCGCCCATATAAACCTCAAGCCCTGAGAACTTGGACTTATAGCCCATCTTCTGACTGCCCGGGACCCAGTAGCCCAAGTAGACATAAGGCAGGCCCGCTTCCTTAGCGATATTGATATGGTCAAGGATCAAGTAAGTTCCAAGGCTGCTATTGGGACGGTCGGGCGTGTAGAAGGAATAAACCATGCTGAGCCCGTCGCTGAGCACATCGGTCAAGCTGACCCCGATCAAACCCTCATCGTCTGTGTATTCGACCACACGGCTGCGAATAGGGGTTTCTTCGACCATCGCGGCAAATTCAAAGACATCCATATCGGCCATACCGCCATCAGCATGGCGGCTGTCTAGGTAGCGACGAAAGAGGTCATACTGGTCTTCTGTGGCCCATGGAGAGGTTGCGCGCCGTTTGAGCGTTTTGTTTCGGCGCATCGCCTTTTTCTGGCTTTTGGTCGGCTCAAAGGCATTTACGTCGATACGGGCAGACAGACACGCAGAGCATTCCGCGCAAGAGGGGCGATAGAGCACGTTTTGTGATCTTCTGAAGCCTTGTCGGGACAGGCTGTCGTTGAGCGTTTCGGCACCGTCGCCTTGCAAGGCTGTAAACAACTTCCTTTCCATCCGACCCTCAAGATAAGGGCAAGGCTGCGGCGCAGTTACATAGAACTGCGGAGCAATAGGAAGTGTGTGGCGCATATGAAACCCAATTGGTGTACCGGAAACCTAACAAATGGGCCGCAATAGTCCAAGAAGTCTTTTCTATTGTAGGTCTGTGCGAACCGGTGACCTCGGGTTAGGCCCGTTTGTTTACCATAACAGTGCCCAAACCGATATCTGTTAACCCCTGGCCGTTGGCGGTGGTCGCCATGAAAACCGCCGAAACCAACTGAACGGGCATGAAAATGCATGACACCAAGAAGCCAAAGCTGTGCCAAACGGCCTTCGACAGGTCCAAACGTTGACCCATGTGGTCTCGTAGTTCTATCGCGAAAAGCCGCATTCCCCATGTGGCAGAGCGGTTTGCGATGGTGACTGTTCGGTAGATCATGCTGACAACAAAAATGAGCATGGGCAGAACAAATGCGGCCAGTAAACCCGTCAAAAGGACAATGACGAGCAGCATGAAGAGGATAATCACCGTGTCAACGACCCAAGCCAAAAGCCGTTTAGTCGGCACATGAGCATAAAACTCCGGCTGTGTTGATGGGTCGGGCAGGTGATCAAATGGAGGATCTGCGTAGGTCATAGGGTAAAGATCGGTTCTTTGCGTCAATATTTCAAGTTGGGGCCAGATAGCACAAAGGCCGCCTTTGAAAGCGGCCTTAAGGCTTTGGTTTGGGGCCAATTAGTCTTGGCGATCTTCATCTTTGTCGGCCGATTTGGCGCGATCATCCATGAACTGGTCGAACTCGGCCTTGTCTTTGGCGTCACGCAGACGTTCAAGGAAGGCTTCAAAGTTGTGTTGTTCATCTTCCAACCGGCGCAGTGTGTCTGCCCGGTAGGCGTCAAAGGCGCTGTTTCCGGTTGAGGTGGTCATACCCCGAAACTGATTGCGACGGGATTTGCGCATAGCGCAAGAAGAGGAAGAAGAGAACATACGTTTGCTCCAGATCATATAGGCCAGAAGGGCGAGGCCGACGGGCCAGACGAAGATGAATCCAAGGACCATGGCACCGATCCACGCGGGTTTGCCGCGTTCGTCCAGCCATGCTTCTGCACGGGCAAACCATCCCATACGGGGCTGGTACGTGGATGTTTCAGTGTATGCGGTCATGTTTGGTCTCCGGTCTTTGATTACAGTTGATGTGAATGTCTTTCACATTACCAAGATGGGAGTTGTTTTCGTGGTTGCAATGCTTGATGTGAATGTTTTTTACATTAATTCACTTTATGCAGTGAAATCAGATGTTTGCGCGTCTGAGAGTTTCAATAAATCGGATCCTGAAATAGGGAATACATGATTTGGCGTGCCCGCAGCGGCCCAAACTTGGTCAAATTCCAACAGTTTAGGGTCAAGAAATGCCTTTGGCGCGTTCAGATGACCTATGGGAGACACCCCACCGATCGCAAATCCGGTTTGAGCGCGGATAACAGCTGCATCTGCCTTGCCCAATGGCTCCCCTGCAAGCTCGGAGGCCTTGATTGCATCTACTTGGTTTGACCCTGCTGTGATGAACAAGATCACCGATCCGCTGTTCTGTCCCAAAAACATGATGGATTTTGCGATTTGATCGACGTCACACCCAACGGCTGTCGCTGCGTCTTGAGCTGTTCTAGCCAACGCCGTTTCAAGAACGGAAGTCTCTAGACCAGCGGCCTCAAGTGCGGCGCGTACACGCTTTAGGCTTTTGCTCATCAATCTGCTCCGTACGAGAAATAAGTCCGAACCTGACGCCCCATTGACGCGGGTTCAAGGGGTGTTCACTTATATACTTATGACCAACGCCCCATCACCAATCCGTATTCCACGAGCCTATCACCCAGATCGCGGGGCTGAGGCCAATATGGTGCTTGGCGAGCTGTCGGGAGACTTGCGGGAACTGATCGCGAATTCGGCGGCCTGTAGCCCGTATCTGGCTGGGTTGGTGCATAAAGAGGCCGCATGGATTGCTGAAGCCGTCACGAACGGTGATGCAGCCGTCCAGTCCGAACTCACCCGCCTGCGGAACTTGCCTCCAGATCATCGGGCGGACGGGCTGCGGCAGGCCAAACGACGTATCGCTCTTTTGACGGCTGTTCTTGATCTTGGTGGGATATGGCCGCTTGAAACAGTGACCCAAACCCTAAGTGATTTCGCAGATTTAGCATGTGATCTGGCCTTAAAAGACGCTTTGGCCGTTCAAATCAAACGCGGTAAAGTGCCGGGGCTTACCGAAGACGACTTGCACGACGCAGGTGGGTTGACGGTGCTTGCTATGGGCAAAATGGGCGCTGGAGAACTGAATTACTCGTCCGACATCGATCTCATTTGCCTCTTCGATGAAACGCGCTTCGATGAAGCTGATTTTCACAATGCTCGTACGGGGTTCGTGCGCGCAACCCGCGCTATGTGTGCCACGCTGAGCGATCAAACCGGCGAAGGCTATGTCTTTCGTACCGATCTGAGGCTTAGGCCTGATCCAGCGGTGACCCCCGTTTGCATGGCGATGGAAGCGGCTGAACGGTACTATGAAAGCCTTGGCAGGACATGGGAGCGGGCAGCATACATCAAAGCGCGCCCCTGTGCCGGCGATCTTGCTGCGGGGCAAAAGTTTTTGAAAAACCTGCGTCCCTTTGTCTGGCGCAGACATCTGGATTTTGCTGCAATTCAAGATGCACATGATATGCGATTGGCCATACGAGATCACAAAGGCCTCGGTGGGAAAATGACCCTTGAGGGGCACAACATGAAGCTAGGTCGGGGCGGGATCAGAGAGATTGAGTTTTTTACCCAAACTCGCCAGATCATTGCCGGCGGGCGCGATGTTGCTTTGCGCGTGCGCGGCACTGTCGACGGCCTGACCGCTCTTGCTGATAAAGAGTGGATCGGCCCAGATGTGGCATCGACACTGACCGATCACTATAGGCATCACCGCTTGGTTGAGCATCGGTTGCAAATGGTAAACGACGCCCAAACCCACAGTCTTCCAAAAGACGCAGATGGTTTTGAGCGTCTGGCAGCGATGATGGACACGGACGTAGCAAGTCTGCGCGCGGAATTGGAAGAGCGTCTGAATGAAGTGCACAGCCTTACGGAAGGGTTTTTTGCACCGGATACGGTCGATGTCGCTGCCCAAACCCACGGATTTGACAAGGCTGTCACGGATCGGTGGTCGAGCTATCCGGCGTTTAGGTCTGAACGGGCAGGGCAGGTGTTTGACCGCATCAAGCCAGACCTCTTTCGTAAACTCTCACAAGCGCCTAAGCCGGATGAGGCATTGCTCGCGTTGGACGGGTTTCTTTCGGGGCTGCCCGCAGGGGTTCAGTTGTTTTCGCTTTTTGAAGCGAACCCTCAGTTAATTGATCTATTGGTGGACATTGTTTCGACCTCGCCGTCTTTGGCGGATCATTTGGCGCGAAACTCATCCGTTTTTGATGCTGTTATTGGCGGTGACTTCTTTGATGCATGGCCTGGCGTTGATGCGTTAGAGGCCGAAGCGAGCGCGCTTCTGGCGCAAGAACCGGATTATGAAACCCAGCTTGATACGGCGCGCCGATGGGCGAAAGAATGGCATTTTCGAATTGGGGTGCATCTGCTGCGTGGACTTGTTTCCGCTGAAGACGCAGGCCTCCAGTACGGTGACTTGGCCCGTGCCACTTTGCGTGCGATCTGGCCTTTGGTTTGCGCTCAGTTCGAAGCCAAGCACGGCCCGCAGCCTGGTCGTGGGGCGAGTGTTCTGGCGATGGGCTCAATGGGAGCAGGTCGTTTGAATGCGGGGTCCGATCTTGATTTGATCGTTGTCTACGATCCTCAAGACACTGAACATTCGGACGGGCGCAGGCCTTTACCATCGCGCCAATATTACGCGCGGCTGACGCAGGCGATGATTACCGCTCTTACTGCGCAAATGTCACAGGGCAGGCTATATGAGGTCGACATGCGGCTGCGGCCTTCTGGCAGCAAGGGACCGGTTGCGACGAGTTGGCAAAGTTTTGTAAGCTACCAGTCAACAGAAGCTTGGGTCTGGGAACACCTTGCTTTGACACGTGCGAGTGTTGTGGCAGGCGCGCAAGATCTGGCAAAAGACATTGAAACGTTTCGACATTCGGTTTTGGCCCAAGGCGGTGATCCGCGCCGCGTTGTCCCGGCCGTTGTTGAAATGCGCGACCGAATTGCCGCGGCCAAGCAGCCTAGCGGACCTTGGGACGGAAAAATTGGCCCCGGCAGGCTTCAAGATATTGAGTTGTTCGCCCAAGCAGCCTTGTTGTGCGCGCAATCGCCGGCCAGCGACATTCAAACGGGCCTTGCTGCGGCGCAGGGGCTGGGGTGGCTAGAAAAGTCAGATGCGGCGTTGCTTGGTGAGGTCTACCGCCAGTGTTGGAGCATCCAGCTTGGTGGCCGGTTGCTGGCGGAGAATACACTTGATCTTGACCGTGTCGGGCAAGGTGGCACGAAGTTCTTGCTGAAAGTTCTGGCGGAAGCAGACCTGAAAGTGGCGTTCTCGGACGGTATTGAGGTTGTGGAACAGGCTTTGCTATCGCAGTACGCAAAGGCGGCTGAAGTGATTTCAAGTGCTTTGGCGATGTTGGACGATCAAGGAGTATCCCCATGAAAGGTGATATGCTGGACCCAAAGGCGTTGGTCTACGAATCCTTTCGGATCGAAGGGATCACAGCGGCAGAGTGTCGAACTATCTTTCTGGACTGGGCGCTGAGTTTGCCGGTGGAACACGACACAGCGACGTCACTTAAGCTGTTGATAGAAAAGTATTCTCCAGATTTTCCGGATCACCCGATGACCGAGGTCATGCGCCAAGGATTGACAACAATGGGCACGCCCCGGCGGCGCGGCGGTTGGCGGTCCAGACCCCGAAACTAAACATTAACCATTGTGTTCAGTTTCATGTTGCTGGCGTCAAATTGGCCCAAAGTTGCCACATTCTCCCGTTAACTTTTCGTTAACAGCAACCGCCACCTCGAAAGAAACGAGGGTGAGGAGAAAAGATGAAACTAATCCGCACATCCCTTTTTGTTGCCGCCGCCGCCGCGTTGAGCGCCTGCGCCAACGTTGAAACAGCCTCGCGTAATGCACCCTACCAAGCGCAGCCAAGTCTTTCGGCCGTAGACCAGCAAACAGAAACAGCGCAGCTTCGTGTTGCGTCCTATTCTGTCAAAGTTCCTGACACTTTGAGGGTTTCTGAAGCGAACGCATACTACCCAAAAGGTGATATCGTGTGGCGTGGCGACCCCATGGGCAACCGGTATGAACAGGTCGAAGCTATTTTCGAAGACAGCCTGTCACGGTCTGCATCCTCCAGCGCGAACGGTTATCCTGTAAACGTGCACATCGAAGTCGTGCGTTTCCATGCATTGACTGAAAAAGCCCGATACACTGTCGGAGGTGTGCATGCCATCACTTTCAAAATGCAGATCATCGACCCGAAAACAAACGAGTTGATGACAGAGCCGCGTTTGGTTGAGGCCGATCTAGAAGCGTTCGGCGGCAGCGCTGCAATTAGGGCCGAGGCACGCGGACATACCCAAAAAGCTCGTATTACGGCTCATCTGGCGGAAGTTATCCGCCAAGAGCTAACCCGCAAGAGCGGTTACACCAACGAACGCCTTGGTTTTTATCAGGCTGTGAACAAGCTCTAGGGTTTCATCGACCCAGATTAATGATTAGGAGGGCGCTTATGACAGCGCCCTTTTCTATTTCCGACCGTCCCGTCGTCCGTATGATGCCCAAAGCCAATGCGCAGGCCATTCGTCATGGCTTTCCTTGGGTTTATTCTAACGAACTGGTTATGGACCGGCGTACGAAGGCCTTGCAGCCAGGGGCTTTGGCCGAATTGCAAGATGCCAACCGTGTTCCACTAGCTGTTGTCGCAATGAACACAGGATCCAAAATTGGGGCGCGTGTTCTTGATCGGCGTCCTGATTGTCTGATTGACCAAGCGTGGTTTGAAGCCCGAGTTTCGCGCGCTTTGATATTGCGGGAAAAACTGTTCGACGCACCTTTCTACCGTTTGATCCACGCCGAAGCTGACGGCTTGCCGGGCGTCATTGTGGACCGTTTCGGTGATACATGTGTCTTACAACCTAATGCGGCTTGGGCCGAAACCCATTTAGAGCTTTTGTTGGACGCGCTGATTTCCGTGACCGGCGTTAGCTGTGTCTACAAGAACGCGTCTGGACGGACCCGTGGCCTTGAAGGTTTGGATGACATGAGCGCAGTCGTGCGTGGCGCAGCGCCAGACGGGCCTGTTGCGGTGTCCATGAACGGAGCGATTTACATGGCTGATCTGCTGGGGGGACAGAAAACGGGACTCTATTTTGACCAACGTCCGAACCACGCCTTTGCCGCCAATTTGGCGCGGTCCGGCGCGCGGGTTTTGGATGTATTTTCACATGTTGGTGGGTTTTCGCTGGCGTGCTTGGCGGCAGGTGCAACCCATGCAACCGCGGTTGATGGATCGGCGCCAGCGCTTGCTTTGGCGACGGCAGGCGCGGCTGAGATGGGGCAGTCTGAAGCCTTTGAAACACGCCAAGGTGACGCCTTTGATGTACTAACAGCCCTCGGAGAAGAAGGGGCCAAATTCGATGTGGTGATTTGTGATCCACCTGCCTTTGCACCATCGAAACCGGCATTGGATGCTGGGCTTCGTGCCTATGAACGTGTTGCGCGTCTGGCAGCACCGCTCGTGGCTGAGAACGGTGTTTTGGGCCTTTGTTCGTGTTCACACGCGGCCGATTTGACTAAGTTTCGACAAGCGAGCGTGCGTGGGATTGGTCGCGCAGGGCGACAAGGTACTTTGATCCACACTGGTTTTGCAGGGCCGGATCATCCAATGCTACCGCAGCTTGCAGAAAGCGGCTACCTGAAGTCGGTGTTCTTCCGGCTGTGAAGGTCTTGATCGACACCTGCGTGCTGTACCCGACCGTGATGCGCGAGGTGCTA
Source organism: uncultured Sulfitobacter sp. (assembly GCA_964636575.1). Classification (GTDB taxonomy): domain Bacteria; phylum Pseudomonadota; class Alphaproteobacteria; order Rhodobacterales; family Rhodobacteraceae; genus CAZWSE01. The sequence goes on from CAZWSE010000030.1 coordinate 7,879, forward strand.
CTCGGTGTCGCTAAGAACGGCCTTTTCAAGCCAGTTTGGTCTTCGCGCATTTTGGAAGAATGGGCGCGGGCTGCGCGCAAAATGGGACCTGATGGCGAAATGCAGGCCCGTGCAGAAATAGCTTTGTTGAAGGCCGCTTGGCCTGCGGCTGAAGTTTCTATTGATACCGGACTTCAGGCGCGTTTGTGGTTGCCGGACGAAAACGACATTCATGTTCTGGCGGCTGCAGTCGGGTGCTCGGCAGATGCGATCATGACCGTGAATACCAAAGACTTTCCCCGCAATGTGTTGGCCGAAGAGGGTCTGCAGCGCGTAGAACCCGACGGCTTTCTAGTGGATCTTTGGCTGCAAAATCCCGAGATCGTGGCGGGTGCCGCTGGAAGGGTTCTTGATCAGGCGAATGCGATGTCCGGGCAAGCTTGGGACATGCGGCGGCTTTTGAAGAAGGCGAGATTACCGCGCTTGGCCAAGGCCTTAACTCGCAAGGATGGGTCTTGACCCATCTTACGAAGTCGCAGACCACTTATGTTGCAGAGTGTTGAGCGCCGCGATGCGTTCGCGTGTTTTTGGATGGCTCATGAGCCACGCAGGCACAGCCCCTTTGTTGGATTGTGTCAAGGCCTCAAGCTTTTCAAACAAGCTGATCTGATGTTCGATCCCGATGCCTGATTTGGTCAAAAGGGCAGCTGCATAGGCGTCCGCTTCGTATTCATCTGATCGCGACAAACGTGCGGCCAGTAGGCTTGTCAGCATGTTTGCCAACCACATCCCGATCCCTGGAATAAACCGGCTAAGCACCATCCCAAGGGCTGTGCGCAATGCGTTCTGTCCTGAAAAGTCGATCATCCGTCTGCGTGAATGTCCCAAGGCCACATGCCCCAGTTCATGCGCGATGACCGAGGCCATTTCTTCGCCTGTGACTTCGCCGTCTTTGAATTTCTTGAAAAAGCCCCGCGTTATAAAAATGCGCCCGTCTGGAGCGGCTAATCCATTGACGGGGTCAATTTCGTAAATGTGCACGTTGATCCGCGGAAGGTTCAGCGCCTTGGCCATTCTGTTGGTCCATGTGTTCAGGGCGGGATCATCCAGAAGCGTTGATTTCTCGTCCAGCTCTTTTCCTGTGCGCCAGACGGAAAAGCGGTACATGGCCAGTCCGTACAGAATTGCCAATAAAATGGGTGCGAATTTCAACATGGGTTAGATGTGGGCCTTGTTGGGCGGGTTGCAATGTTGGGATGCCTCCGGCGGAGGTATTTTTTCCAAAAAGAAGTCAGATGTCCCATGCGACTGGAACGGATGTCGGGCCTCTGAACGCCCATCCCGCGAAGGGTGATGTCCCTGCAAGTCGCAAGTTTTCGAACCTCTCTAGAATCATCGGGACAGCGTAGTCTGCGACCAGCGATTTGGCGGCGGCGGCCCCTGCGCAAAAGTGTGGTCCAGCCCCGAAGGGAATGGATTGCGAGGTGTTGCGGGTGACGTCAAAATGATCTGCGTTATCAAAAGCTTCTTCGTCGCGGCACGCGGACGAAAGCATGAGGAAAACACGGTCTGAGGGCTCAAATGTAACCCCGTCGACGGTGTCTTGTTTTGCCACCATGCGCGGCACCATTTGTATGGGCGCAATGAGCCTTGTGTATTCGGAAAAGGCGTCATGGAAACTGGCTGTTCCGGCCGTCACCTGCGCGCATTGGTCGGGGTGGCTGAGGAGGGCCCAAAGGAGGCCTGCTATGGCGTCTCTCGGTTCGTTCTGGCCGCCGCCGATGATGACTTTGACGTTTCCCCCGATAGCGTCGCGCGGCATGCCTGCCCGGTCGAGCACGCTGAGGATGGACGGATCGGGCGCGTCGCGCAGTTCGCTTAGTCGGGCGTCTATTGCGGTGTCGACGAAAGCGCTTTGGTCGAAGCCTTTGGTCTCGATATCGGGGTCCGCGATGTAGTTTGCAATCGCGTCCAGCATCTGCTGGCTGGCCTGATCCATCTGTGTTGGCGTGATGTTTGTCAGCCCTGTCATCGCACAAAGGGCGGCCCCCGAGACAGGCATTGCGAAGTCGTGAACGAGATCGCATTGACCTGAAAGGTGCAGCTTATCCAATTGATTGGAAACTATTTTCTCAAACAGGGGTGCCCAATGATCGGCCACAGTGCGCGGGCTGAGCGCGGGGAACAAGGCGCGCCGTTCGGCCATGTGATCGTCGCCGTCTTTGCGCATCATATTGAGGCCCATGATCTTTTCCATCAGCCCGCCGGGTTGCACCGAGGAAAACACATCTATGCGCTTTTCTTCGCGGTGGATATCAGCGCGTTTGGTGATCAGCGTCGCGCCCAGTTCGGGGACATATGCAATGGGTTTTGTACGCCGCATTTCGGCCAGATCGGGGTAGGGATCGGCGTGAAAGGCGGCGGGGTCTATGTGGTGTATCGGAGCGTTTGACATTGGGGCAGTTTAGGAGCGCGCGATCTGTCTGAACAGCCGGAAAAAACCGCAAAAACGCCTATGCACAACCTGTACACAATCCGTACACAACCCGTACACAGCCTGTGCAGCGATTTTGGCACTTGTGTTAGCTTACCGCGTGAGTTCGCGCATGCCCCGTTCCAACCCTGAGAGCGTCATAGAGACCATCCGGTCCGGCCCGAAGATGTCTTGGATCATGCCAATGGAATGGGTGTAGCCCCAGTACTTTTCAGGCACCGGATTGATCCAGAGCGAGGATGGCCATTGATCGAGGGTACGCCGCAGCCATGTTTCGCCGGATTCTGCGTTCCAGTGTTCGGATGCGCCGCCCGGGTAGGCGATTTCGTAGGGTGACATGGATGCATCCCCGACGAAGATACATTTGTAGTCCGCCCCATAGGTCCGCAGCACTTCGTGGGTCGGAATTTGCGCATCCCAGCGGCGGCGGTTGTCGCGCCAGACGCCTTCATACAGACAGTTGTGGAAGTAGTAGTATTCCAGATGCTTGAATTCGGCGCGGGCCGCGGAAAACAGTTCTTCCACGACCTTGATATGCGGGTCCATGGAGCCACCGACGTCGAGGAACAGCAGAACCTTAACCGCATTGCGTCGCTCTGGGCGCGTTTTCACATCGAGGTAGCCGTTTTCGGCTGTGGCGCGGATGGTGCCGTCGAGGTCGAGTTCCTCGTTCGCGCCGTCGCGGGCCCAACGGCGCAGGCGTTTGAGGGCCACCTTGATATTGCGCGTTCCAAGCTCGACCGTGTCGTCGAGGTTCTTGAATTCGCGTTTGTCCCAAACTTTGACCGCCTTTTTGTGGCGGCTTTCGTTCTGGCCGATGCGCACGCCTTCGGGGTTGTAGCCGTAAGCCCCGAACGGTGAAGTGCCTGCGGTGCCGATCCACTTGTTGCCGCCTTGGTGGCGTTTTTCTTGTTCTTTCAGCCGCTCTTTGAGCGTCTCCATCAGTTTGTCGAAGCCTCCAAGTGCTTCGATCTCGGCGCGTTCTTCCTCTGACAGATGCTTTTCGGCCATTTTTTCCAGCCAGTCGGACGGGATTTCAACGGCTTCCAGCATGTCTTGCATGGATATGGCGTCCAGCCCTTCGAAGCTGGCGGCAAAGGCGCGGTCGAATTTGTCGATGTTGCGCTCGTCTTTGACCATGATCGTGCGCGCCAGATAGTAAAAAGCTTCTGGATCGTAGGTGGCCAGCCCTTCTTTCATGCCTTCCAAGAACCCGAGGTATTCGCGCAAGGATACTGGCACGCCTGCATGTCGAAGGTTTTCAAAGAAAGGCAGAAACATCAGGAAAAGACCCCTGCGCGGTCGAGAGCGATTGTTGCGATCAAGCCCATGAGCGCAAAGGCGATGCCATATCCGGCCGCATATTGCAGGATGTCCAGCACGGAACCCTTGCGCCGTTTGGCTGTCAGTGCGCCGATAGCGATGCCCAACAGGCCCATTGGAATATAGATCATTGGTTGCCCTTTGGTGGCTTGGTTTTAGGGTCTGGGTGCCAGCGATGCGATTTCGCGCATCTTGGCCCGCACGGCCCAGTCTTCTCCGAATCCGTACCGCGCCCATCCCAGACTGTCCAGTCTGACGGTGCCGGCCTGTGCTGTCAGTCCTTGGGTCGCCAAGGCTTCTGCGTGGAGCAGTTGCAAAGTGGCCAGAAGTGCCGCGTTTTCAGCGGTGGCAGCCGTTTTGATATAGGGTTTTACGTGCGCGATTGTCGCTGCAGGATCGCCTGCGCGCAAGGCGAAGGCCCCCAGACGTGCGGACAGGATTGCGCGGTGTAATGTGCTGTCAGGCGCGCGTGCGAAAGCTGCATCTGCCTCGCGAAAGTGGGCTTCTGCGCGCACGGGGTCAGAGCGCATCAGAATACGCCCGTTGATCTGGTGGCTGAACCCCAGCCTGTGGTCTTGCCAGCCCTCGGCGCGCGCGATCCCGAGGGCGGCGTCCGCCGCGTTGCGCCGTTGGCTGATTGAAGACCCCGGTCCGAGGGCTGTTTGCACCGCTGCGATCCAGCGTCGCGGCGTTGCGGGCAGGGCGCGGCTGGCGTGTCCGCGACCATTCGGATTCAGATCGTCCAAGATATCGGGCAGGGCTTGTGCCACCTGACCGCGTGTCATGCCGCTGCGCAGGCGCGGGTCATATACTGCTTTGAGGATCAGCATGTCGAACCCTGTCAGCACCGTGTGTGTATTGTCGTCGTTGAAGACCGAATTGGGCAATCTGTAGAGATCGTTCAGTGGCCCCAGTGCCTGTGCCAGTTCTTCGTGCAGGCAGTCCCGCAGTTCTTGCGGGCTGACGTCATTGGGCACAAAAATCGCGACCTGTGAGCGTGTTTTGAGTTGGGTCCAGTTGGTTTTGCTGCTGCGTCTGGCTTGGCGGTATTCTGACAGCGCCGAGATGCCAGGCACCACAAAGCAGGCTGCTTGCGGCAGGGCGCGTTTGATCTGGCTGCGGGTGACGGCCTCAATCGTTATGTTTGCTGTCGTGCCTTTTGCGGGCTGGATGTCGATGCGGGCCTCGTTGCGCAGCCGTGTGACCAGTTTGCCCAGGTCTTGTTTGAGCGATGCCGGCGGGTTGCCTGTGATGGCCACAGTGACCGGCCCTTCGAACCGTGTCAGGACCGGCAGGCTGCGCCCGCTTTCCAGCGAGAACGTCAGGTCCAAGATGTCACGCGCGATGTCTGCGTTTGACGCAGAGCCGACTTTTGGATGCGCCGTTTGGAACAGTTTCATCGGCGGCAGCCGTTGATCTGCGATCCGCATCCGTGTCGCTGTGTCTTGTTCGGGGGCGGGTGTTGTGCAGGCTGCAAGGACCGCCCCGAGTGTCATGGCTAGCGTTGCGCGTTTCATGGCCGTTGGTACCTGATGAAGGGTGTCACTGTGCCGATCCGGTCGTAGAGTTTGCGTGCTGTTTCGTTGAAGTCTTGTGTCAACCAATAGACCCCGCCTGCGTTTTGTTGGTCTGCAATGTCGTAGACCGCTTGGATCAGTTTGCGCCCCGATCCTGTTCCGCGCGCTTGTGGCGCCACATAGAGGTCTTGCAGGTAGATCACATCTTCTATTTTCCACGCATGCCTGTGCGACAGGTAATGTGCCAGCCCGATCAGCGTGCCGTTTTGATCTGCCACCACCCCGTTAAAGTCGCGCGGGTCATCCCCCAAGAGCCGCTCAAACGTGCTGTCATAAGTGCTGTCTGGCACTGTGGTTTCGTAGAAGGCCAGATAGTCTTGCCAGAGCGCGCCCCATTGGCTGCGATCTGACGCGATCACGGGTCGAATGGTTGTGTCGCTCATGTGAGGCTCCGCAGGGTTATTCGGGGCGGGCCCCGGTCATGAGGCGCAAGATAAGGGCCCACTATGTCAATAAAGTGACCTGCTGTCACTTCTGTCGTTGCCAAGCGGAGGGCTGCGCCCGCTTCTTTTGTTGATTTGGGGGCGCTGCCCCGTCCCCTTGGCAGGGGACCCCCCGAGGTATTTTGCCCAAGAAGAAGAGTGGGTCTATTTTTTTGCCCGTGCCATGAAGGCCAGCCGTTCGAACAGATGTACGTCTTGTTCATTTTTCAGTAGAGCCCCGTGCAGTTTGGGCAATGCGTTGGCGCCGTCGCGTTTCAGATCTTCTGCATCGAGGTCTTCTGCCAGCAGCAGTTTGAGCCAATCGAGCACCTCTGAGGTGGAGGGCTTTTTCTTGAGACCCGCCGTTTCGCGGATTTCGTAGAACTGTGTGAGGGCGGTCGTCAGAAGGTCGGCCTTGATCCCTGGGTGGTGCACATCGACGATTTTGCGCATTGTAGCGTCGTCCGGGAACCGGATGTAGTGGAAGAAGCAGCGGCGCAGGAAGGCGTCTGGCAGCTCTTTTTCATTGTTGGAGGTGATGATGACCACGGGGCGGTGTTTGGCTTTAATGGTCTCTCCTGTCTCGTAGACGAAGAACTCCATCTTATCGAGCTCTTGCAGCAGGTCGTTTGGAAATTCGATATCCGCTTTGTCGATTTCATCGATGAGCAGAACCACACGCTCGTCCGCCTCAAAAGCCTGCCAGAGCTTGCCTTTGCGGATGTAGTTGGCCACGTCATGCACTTTTTCTTCGCCAAGCTGGCTGTCGCGCAAGCGGCTGACGGCATCATATTCATACAAGCCCTGCTGAGCGCGGGTCGTTGATTTGATGTTCCATTCAATCATACGCAGGCCCAAAGACTGTGCGACTTGCAAGGCGAGCTCTGTTTTGCCGGTGCCGGGCTCACCCTTTACCAAAAGCGGGCGTTGCAGCGTCACGGCTGCGTTGACGGCTATCGTCAGGTCGTCTGTCGCGACGTAATCCTTGGTCCCTGTAAATTTCATCGTATTCCTTACCCTTGGGTGACGTGGTTCATGCAAAAATAGACTGTTTCCGACGCTATTGTGTAGTGACAATCGAATGACGCTGCGTTAGAGCCTGCGCCATAGGGGTGCCAGATGTGTGAGGAGCTGTCCATGTCCAAAGCTGGTCCCGAAAAGGGAGCCAAAATGAAGCAGGAAGTATTTCTACCGGATAACTATACGCCGGCCGAAGATGAACCATTCATGAACGAGCGTCAGGTTGAGTATTTCCGACGCAAACTGATCGACTGGCGCGAGGAACTGCTGGATGGCAGCCGCGATACGATCGAAGGTCTTCAAGACGGGACGCGCAACATTCCAGATGTGAATGACCGCGCCTCTGAAGAAACCGATCGCGCGTTGGAACTGCGCACACGTGATCGTCAGCGCAAACTGGTGTCCAAGATCGACGGTGCTTTGCGCCGGATCGACGAAGGCGAGTTTGGATATTGCAGCGTCACAGGCGAACCGATTTCCCTGAAGCGCCTTGATGCCCGCCCCATCGCCACCATGAGCCTTGAAGCGCAGGAAAAGCACGAACGCCGCGAAAAAGTGCACCGCGACGATTGATTTGGCCCGATGGCCCTGACAGTGTATAGACAAGCGCCGTGGCTTTAAGCTGCGGCGCTTTTTTTAGCCAAGTCATTTGTGTAGTCTTATTATGTCGTCTGAAGTTTCAGTTGTGGTTGTTGGAGGCGGGATTGCTGGTCTTGCCAGTGCCATAGCCTATGCCCGTCAAGGGGCGCAGGTCACTGTTCTTGAGCAAGCAGACGCGATCACGGAAGTCGGTGCTGGTTTACAGATCAGTCCCAACGGGGCCGCCGTTTTGCGCGCCTTGGGATTAGAGAGCCAGTTGCGCGAGATTGGCGTTGTTGCCGGGGCTGTTGTTTTACGGGATTACCGCGCACTTGGTGACGTGACACGCCTTGATCTTGGTGATTTGGAGGATACCCAGCGATACTACTTTGTGCATCGGTCTGATCTGATTGATCTGTTGGTTGAGGCAGCCCGAGTGGCTGGCGTGTCTATCAGGTTGCTTCAACAGGTTGACCGCGTTGTTCCCGGCCCGCGCCCTGTCGTGCATTTGGCGACCGGCGATCACTTGACTGCCGATTTGGTCATTGGCGCGGATGGGGTGAAATCAAAGATCCGCATGGCCTTGAATGGCGCGGATGCGCCAAAGTTTACGGGGCAAGTTGCTTGGCGGGCTGTCGTGCCCAACACCACCCGCGTTCCCGCAGAAGCGCGGGTTTACATGGGGCCGGGCCGTCATTTGGTGACATATCCGCTGCGTGGAAGTGCTTTTGTGAATATTGTCGCTGTTCAGGAACGCAAAGAATGGGCTGAAGAAGGCTGGTCCCATCATGATACCCCCGCGAGTGTTCAATCTGCGTTTGCAGATTTCGGGCCGGAGCCACGCGCCTTGTTGGAGCGCATTACCGATCTGCGCTTGTGGGGGCTGTTTCGCCATCCTGTCGCCACGCATTGGGTCGCCGAGGGCGTTGCCCTTGTTGGGGATGCCGCCCATCCGACGCTGCCGTTTTTGGCACAGGGTGCCAATATGGCGCTTGAGGATGCATGGGGGTTGGCGGCGTCTGTGCCTGCCGATGATCCATCAGTTGCGCGTTTGACGCGGTATCAAGAGCTTCGAGAGGGGCGGGTCAAACGCGTGATTTCAACCGCGAACCGTAATGCATGGCGTTATCATCTGAAGTTTCCGCCCTTGCGGGCCGCTGCACATGGCGCTTTGCGTGTCAGCAGCACATTGGCCCCGAAGTTCATGTTGTCGCGTTTTGACTGGCTATACCGGTACGATATTACGTCACAGGTCCAGATCGACCCAGACCGGAACGTGATCTGACGGTTTTTCGCCCGCGCGCGTTTGTTTGTCGATCTGGCAGTCGCGCAGCAGGTCCGCGCAGGGTGGTGTCAAAAGGAAGTGGTCAATCCTAATGCCGTCGTCACGGTTCCATGCGCCTGCCTGATAGTCCCAAAAACTGTAGTGTCCGGGGCCGTGGTGGCGCGCGCGGAAGGCTTCGGTGAAGCCGAGGTTGACGATTTTGCGGAAGGCAGCGCGGCTTTCTGGGCGAAAGAGGGCGTCTTCACCCCAAGCTTCGGGCCGTCTGGCGTCTTCGGCTTGCGGGATAATATTGTAGTCGCCTGCCATAAGCGCTGGGGTTTCATCGGCCATTAGAGCTTGCGCGCGCGTATAAAGCCGTTCCATCCATGCCAATTTGTAATCGTACTTCGGCCCAGGCGCCGGATTTCCGTTGGGCAGGTAGAGACCGCAAATGCGCAAGGGGTGTTTGTCGCCGACGATTGTTGCCTCGATCCAGCGGGCCTGTTCGTCGCTGTCATCACCGGGCAACCCGCGTGTGACGTCTTCTAGTGGCAGTTTGGACAGGATCGCCACGCCGTTGAACGACTTTTGCCCGTGGGTTTCGACGTTGTAGCCGCGGTCCTCAAAGATTTCGCGGGGGAAGCCTTCGTCGACGGATTTGATTTCTTGCAGCAAGACCACATCGGGGTTGGCCTCATCGAGCCATGCGGGCAGGGCGTCGATCCGTGCTTTGATCCCGTTGATGTTGAAGGTCGCAATTTTCATGGTGGCAGATCCGATGCGGTTGAAGTCCGAGGTTCGTCTTAGAGAGGTGCCAAAGCGGCGACAAGGGTTGCTTGATTCGAATCAACCATAAGGAGAATCGTTATTGCGTCGTACGTTAGGGAGGTCTACTATCCCCATATATAGCGAGTTACCTAGCGTTAACCGACCAAATCCAGTGCTGTGGATAAGTTTTTTTAGCGAAATCTTAAGACCTTCAACAGCCTGAAACCCAATCGATTTCTTCAAAATTTGACTGTGGATAAGGTCTTCATTTTCACCCCAGGATAGAAAAATGAGTTGCAACACACTTTTAACGTGTAATGCTAGAGGGGCGTTCAACATCAACTTTAACTGGAGATTACCAAATGCAAGCTCAACAAAAATTCCTCACCGCAGATGCAGAATTCACCTTTGACGGCCTGACAGGCGAAGGCTGTGACATGTTCCCATCGGGTTCTGTTTCCGTCGACACAGACATGATGGGTGGCGAAGCAACCGCTTTGTTCCCGTCTGGGTCTGCTCCTGCTGCAACTTTCGGTGAAGAAACTGGCCTGTTCCCATCAGGTTCCGCGCCAACCACATCGACAGCGACTGTCGACGGCGAAGGCACATACTTGTTCCCATCGGGGTCCTAATCCCCTTTTGTGCCGAACAGTGAAACGAGGCGTTCAGGTGGACGCCGTTTGGAAAGGATCATCCCCCGATGACAAATGTAATCCAACTGAACGCCTCGCGTCGCTGTAACACCGCCAATAGGGGCCTACCGGCCCTTATTGAAAGCTTTGCCCGTCATCGCAGATTTGGAGATGACGTGTTTTGGCTCAAGGAAAATGCAGAAATTCTTAACGTCCTTGAATCGACCCAGACAGAGGTTCCATCCGCAGCCCTGTCGTCTCATGCCAGCTTCTACGATGGCATCGAAAAGCGGATGCAATTTTTCCCGCAATACTACCGTTTCCTGCTGTCGATCTGCCTTGATCTAGAAGATCTGGGGATGAACGATGGCAAAGGCGAAGCCCTGTGCCAGTGGGTTGCGACTGAGGGGCTGGCCGAGGCCGAGCTTTCCGATTTGCAACGTGCCGAAGCCCAGCGGTTGATGCTGCGTCGCGGTGTTGACCCGATGTCCCACGATGCTGGTTTGCGCGACCGCGTTCACCGCTTTATTTCCCGCCCCGAGACTTTTGCCTTGCCCAACAAGAAGGCCGCGTATGAGCTAACCCATGCGGTGTTTTATCTTTCTGAGTATGGTCGGGTTGACCCGCATCTGTCCGAGGCTGCGATGAAGAGCCTTGAATTTGCTGGCATTCTTGCGTTTCTGGATCAAAACGTCGATCTGTTGGCCGAGATCTGTGTCTCGTTGCGGTTTGCCGGTGTGACCCCATCCCCGATCTGGGAAGGGCTGATTTCACGCACCACCCGTGACTTTTCCATAGAGGCAGGCCCGCACACGAGCACCCAAGACCACTACCACGATTATCTGATGTGCAATTGGTTGCTAAAGCTGGCCGATAAACCGCTGCCTGAAACCGCATTTGCGGCGGGTCGTGTTTCGTTCTTCCGCCCTGGAGCAGAATTCAGCCCGTTGCGTGGCCTGTCTGAAAGCCTGTTCAATATGGCCGACAACCGCAGCGAGGACTGGCAGCGGATGCGTCCTTTTGTGGAAGCTTCGCTTGAAGAAGACGCCCTGTTCGCGCTGTCCCAAGCTGAAGAATCCACCGATCAGTTCGAGGCGTTCTTTGCAGGGTTTGCCCGCGCGCGCCGGTTGGGCGGTGTTCAGTGAAGGCGCTGCCCGCCCGAATGTCTAGTGCAAGTCTTGCGGGGGCGGCCATGGTTTTGGTCTACACCGCACTCATCTCAAGCGCAGATGCGATCACGAAACTGGTTTCAGGATCCTATTCTGCGCCACAGATGTTCTTTGTGTCCTCATTTGTGGTTATGGGTTTGAGCGTTCTTGCTGACCGTCACCCAAAGCAACGGTTGGGTTTGAAGACTGTCGCCCCGTTGGCGATGGGTCTGCGGTCGGCCGCGACGATTATCGCTGCCTGTTCGTTCTTCTACGCCTTCAAGTTTTTGCACTTTGCCGAGGTTTTCATCTTCATCGGGCTTATGCCAATCTTTGCGGGCCTGTTTTCAGCCGTGATCCTGAAAGAGAAAATCAAACCTGTTGTCTGGGGGGCTTTGGCCTTCGGGTTCGTGGGCGTTTTGTGTCTGTTTCCAACCGGTGTGAGTGGTGTCGGGATTGGCCATGGCTTTGCCCTGATGGCTGCGGCGGCTGGGACGTTTTCGATGGTCATGGCGCGTTATATCGGCCGGTATGAAACCAACGCATTGGCACAAGTGTTTTACCCGAACCTTGCCCTGTTTGTTGCGATGGGGGCGGTTCTGCCGATGCTTTGGGTGCCCATGGTTTGGGCGGACATTTCTTTGATCGTTGGCTATGCGGTGTGTTTGTTTGCTGCCCGTTGGCTGTCCGTTGTGGCCCTGCGTTTGCTGCCCGCCTATGCTGTCACCCCTTTGATGAACCTTCAGTTTGTCTGGATGGTCGGACTTGGTGCTGCTGTCTTTGGAGAGGTTCCATCAACCAACCTGTTCGTAGGGGTGTTCATTATCATCGCCACAGGGCTGTTTTTGGTCTGGGATCAATTCGCCGCAAAACCGGTGTTGCCCGTGCTGCCGGCGCTGTCGTCGCGTCATGGGCCGAAACTGCGCCCGCGCCCTGTATCAGCCCCTGAAGCCCGCTGAGCTGTCACAATTCGTAAGGTTCGATTTGTTGATTGCAGTTTGCGTTGATGGTTAAACGGTCTCAAACCTAAGGGGGATGAGGCGATGATTTTTGAAAAAAACAGTGTTGCGGTGGTCACCGGTGGTGCTTCTGGATTGGGCGCTGCGACAGCCGCTGGGTTGGCAGACAAAGGCCTGTCTGTTGCGATTTTCGATATGAATTCAGAGCGTGGCACGGCCCATGCAGAGGCTTTGGGGGGCCGTTTCTACCGCGTTGATGTCTCTGATCCGGTCAGCGTGGAGGCAGGGTTTGCGGGCGTTGCCGCTGACATGGGGAGCCTGCGTGTGTTGGTCAATTGTGCGGGCATTGGCCCAGCGGCCAAAACTGTGTCGCGCGGTGCGGCCCATGATCCGGCCGTTTTTGAGACCGTGATCAAGGTGAACCTGCTGGGGAGTTTCAACTGTGCCTCGCAGGCGGCCGCCTTGATGGTTGCGGCTGATCCTGTTGCTCCTGACGGTCAGCGCGGTGTTATTGTGAACACGGCGTCCGTTGCGGCCTATGACGGGCAGATCGGGCAGGTGGCTTATGCGGCTTCAAAAGGCGGGATCGTCGGGATGACCCTGCCCATGGCGCGTGATCTGGCGGACAAGGGCGTGCGGGTCTGCTCGGTCGCGCCGGGTTTGTTTTTGACGCCGCTGCTGGAGGGGTTGCCGGAAGATGTACAAAGTTCCTTAGGCGCGCAGGTGCCGTTTCCGTCACGTTTGGGCGATCCGACCGAGTTCGCGTCCCTTGTCGGGCATATCGTCGATAATCCGATGCTGAACGGCGAAGTGATCCGGCTGGATGGCGCTATTCGGATGGCACCACGGTAGATTTTCTTGCCTCCGGCGGAGGTATTTGACCCAAGAAGAAGGTGGGTGCCGCGCTACATCGAAAAGGATGTGCCGCATCCGCAAGAGCTGCTGGCGTTAGGGTTGTTGATCACGAACCTTGCCCCGATCAGCTCTTCCGAGAAGTCGATGACTGCGTTTTCCAAGAAGGGCAGTGAGGTTGTGTCGACCACCACTTTTTGACCGTTGCCTTCCAGCACAAGATCATCGCTGGCTGGCGTGTCCAGTGCGATTTCGTATTGAAACCCGGAGCATCCGCCGCCTTCTACTGCGACCCGCAGCGCCTGTCCTTGATCTGCGGCTCCGATTTCGGCAAGCCGAGAGAACGCGCGGTCTGTTACTTTGGGGGGCAATTGCATCGGGGCGGCCTTTTTCGTGGGCTATTTCAAAACGGGTCTGCACCCAATATAGAAACCCCAGCGACAGCCGACAAGGACTTGCATCATGCCTGCCACTTTTGCCTCAGATCCAGCCCAGTCGCGTGGACGCCTGATTGGCGAAGAGGAAAGCGTTTTCCGGTCCTGTTTTCAACGTGATCGTGACCGGATCATTCATGCCAGCGCCTTTCGTCGCTTGAAACACAAGACCCAAGTGTTCATCGAACATGAGGGCGATTATTTTCGCACCCGTTTGACCCATTCGATTGAAGTGGCGCAGGTGGCGCGCACCATATCGGGTGCTTTGGGGTTGAACCCTGAGTTGACCGAGGCCGTCGCACTGGCCCATGATCTGGGCCATCCCCCGTTTGGCCATACCGGCGAGGATGCGTTGCATGTGTTGATGGCGCCCTATGGCGGGTTCGATCACAATGCCCAAGCGATCAAGATTGTGACCTCGCTTGAGCGGCACTATGCAGACTTTGACGGGTTGAACTTAACCTGGGAAACCCTTGAAGGCATTGCAAAACACAATGGTCCCATTGTCGGGGACATCCCGCATGCGCTGGCGGACTATGACGCGCGTCATGATCTGGAATTGCACACCTATGCCAGTGCCGAAGCCCAAGTTGCCGCGATTTCTGATGATGTTGCCTATAATCATCATGATTTGCACGATGGCCTTCGCGCCGAGCTTTTTTCAACGGATGAACTTGCCGAATTGCCGATCCTGGATCGCTGTTTTGCCCGTGTGGATGCGTTGTACCCCGGTTTGAACTACTACCGCCGCCGGCATGAGGCGTTGCGTCGGTTCTTTGGTGTCCTTGTTGAAGACGTCATAAACGATGCCCGTGGAAAGCTTGCGGATATTGATCCGACAACAGCCCAAGATGTCCGCGAGGCGGGGCTGTGCGTCATTCAGTTTTCGCAACCTGTGTTTGAGGACCTGAAAGTGATCCGCCAGTTCTTGTTTGAACGCATGTACCGCGCCCCAAGCGTGGTCAAAATGCGGGCCGAGGTCACCCAAGTTGTCGAAGACCTGTTTCCCTTTTTCATGGCCAACTCGGGCGAGTTGCCCAAGCAGTGGCGGCTGGATGTGGAACAGGCCCGTGATGAAACTGCGCTCGCGCGGATTGTTTGTGACTATATTTCCGGAATGACCGATCGCTTTGCATTACAAGAACACGTCCGTCTCCTCAGGTCCTAGCCGGCTGCGCACTAGGCAAGCAAGTGCGACCGGTAGGGCAAGGCTTGTGGCGAAGGCGATCATATAGACAGAAACATCAAATGTGTTGCGCGCAAAGGCCCGCGGGAAGTCGGGATACCCCGAGGGCATACCTTGCAGTCCAAGCTGCGCAAGCGTGTTCAACGCCAAGATCAGACACACTGCCGGCAGACACAAAGCAGCCATTGGCCCCCAATGCGGTTGTCCGCGCATGACCCATACGCACAGCAGAGCCACCCATGCGATGACAGCTGGCCCGTACCAAAGGCTGTGTGACATCGCGACAGCAAATTGCAGCCCCATAAAGCTTGCGGTGTCTGAAAACACCGACAGCGTGGGCGTAAACGCCATAAAGGCCGGGACTGATAGCACGGACGCCAAGGCGAGCAGCAGGGCACCCTGTCCGGATTTCAGGCGCTGCGAGACGGCGACCCAAGACAGAACAAGCATAATCACCGGCAGATACTTGAAGATCGCACGGGAACCAGTACGGACCGCGACGATTTCGGGGGGCGGTTTTTGATCCAGCAAGACAATAGATGGCGAGACCGCAAAGCTGGCCCAGAGTGCTGCCAAAAAGGTGACAATGGCCAAAGCCACGGCTGCATATCCAGCGGTGCCAATCCATGTGGCCCTACTGATGCGCCCTGCGATAAAGGGCGCTGACAAAAACAGCGCCGCGCCACTGAGCGCATGAAATCCGCTCGCGTTTTGCCACAGCTGGACACTCGCCCCTTCAATCAACAATCCGGGTGCCATCCATTCAACGGCCATCCAGATCACACAGACCAAAAAGACAAGACAGGCGGAAAACAGCCATATTCGTTGTAACATCGGTGCTGCCTTCTGGATTGCCTTACCGATTTAGCATAATACTCTCACAAAAGAATAAAAATAGATGTTGTTTCGGTAGGTCGTTTTGGCAGGCTCTGGGTATTTCAAAGAAAAAACGGCTGTTGTGCTGGGTGCGGACTGCGCTTTGGGGCATCGGTTGGCAATTAAGCTGGCAGCGTCGCAGGCGCGTGTTGTGCTGGTGGACCGCAAAGTGGATCGGTTGGACCCGCTTGTGCGTCGGTTTCCCAAACAGGTTGATACACTTGCGTTGTCGTTGAGTTTAAGCGGAACGCTGGAGCAATTCGGCAGTCACTGGGACCGTGAGCCTTTGGACGTGTTGATAAATCTGTTTCCATTGACCAGATCGGCGGACCCGTCGGCGCAGACGCGGATTTTGCAAGGTGTCGATCAAGGGTTCTCAAAGGGTTTGGCCGCAGGCAAGGGCGTCGCCATGACGGTTTGGCGCGCTGCGGATTGTGAAAGGGATGGTGTCGCTTTGCATGCGCAGGATGGCACTTTGCAGGCTGGCACTGCTGCTTTGGCTCGATCATTGCGCAAAGCCGGTGCGCGCGGCACGTCTTTGCGATTGGCTGCGCGGGTTGATCCAGCCGAGGCTGTGCAGACGGTTTTGTCGCTGTGTGGGCCTGCCGGTGTCGGCCTTGGCCCTCAGGCGGTGCCTTTTCTGGTTTGATCCCAGCGCCCCCCATGTTGACCTGCGTGGGCAGAGTGTTACACCCGCCTGCAAATCTTGATGTAAGTAGGCCCAGCCGATGAACCTTTTTTCTGAAATTCGCAGTCTTGTATTGGCGCAACTCGATGTGTTGGTCTCTGAGGGCGCTTTGCCGGACGGTCTTGCCACGGCCAATGTGACCGTTGAGCCGCCCCGCGATGCGGCCCATGGTGATATGGCGACCAATGCCGCGATGGTTTTGGCCAAACCCGCAGGCCAAAACCCGCGAGCGATTGCCGAGTCGTTGGCGGCCAAACTGCTGGCTGATCCGCGTGTGGTTGCAGCCGACGTGGCGGGGCCTGGCTTTTTGAACCTGCGTCTTGATCCCGCCTTGTGGCAATCGCTGGTTGGCGCTGTTTTGGAGGCTGGCACAGGCTATGGTCGGTCCGACATGGGGCAGGGCCAAAAGGTCAATGTGGAATACGTCAGTGCCAACCCGACAGGCCCTTTGCATGTGGGCCATACGCGGGGCGCAGTTTTTGGCGATGCGCTTGCGTCTTTGCTGGATTTCGCGGGCTTTGATGTGACCCGTGAATACGTGATCAATGATGGCGGCAGCCAGATCGATACGCTCGCTCGGTCTGTGTACCTGCGCTATCTTGAGGCCCATGGCAAACCTGTCGCCTTCCCTGATGGCACATACCCCGGCGACTATCTGATCCCTGTTGGGGAGGCGTTGAAAGCCAAGGTTGGCGACGCTTATCTTGACCAACCCGAAGAGGTTTGGATCGAGGATATTCGCAACTTTGCAACAGATGCCATGATGGATTTGATCCGTGCTGATCTTGCCCAGCTTGGTGTCGAGATGGATGTGTTTTTCAGTGAAAAGTCTCTCTATGGCACGGGCAAGATTGAGGCGTGCATCGACAAGCTGAAAGCCAAGGGATTGATTTATAAAGGCACGCTTGAGCCGCCCAAAGGCAAACTGCCGGAAGATTGGGAAGCCCGTGAGCAGACCTTGTTCAAGTCCACCGAATACGGGGATGACGTGGACCGGCCGATTATGAAATCTGACGGGTCCTGGACTTATTTTGCCCCTGATATTGCCTATCACAATGACAAGGTTGAACGCGGTTTTGACGCGTTGATCAACGTCTTTGGCGCCGATCATGGCGGGTACGTTAAGCGGATGAAGGCGGCGGTTGCGGCTTTGTCCGAGAATACTGTGCCATTGGATATCAAGCTGACCCAGCTTGTGAAGCTGTATAAAAACGGTGAGCCGTTCAAGATGTCCAAGCGGGCAGGGACCTTTGTGACCCTGCGCGATGTGGTTGAACAGGTTGGCCCTGATGTGACCCGTTTTGTGATGCTGACCCGCAAAAACGATGCGCCTTTGGATTTTGATTTCGACAAGGTTTTGGAGCAATCCCGCGAGAACCCTGTGTTTTACGTGCAGTATGCCCATGCTCGGATCTGTTCAGTGCTGCGCAAGGCGACCGAGGCTGGAATTGCTTGTGATGATGCCACTTTGAAGGCAGCCGATCTGTCAAAGCTGGACCATGAGGCGGAGCAGGGTGTGGCCAAGAAACTGGCGGAATGGCCCCGTTTGGTTGAGACCGCCGCCCGCACCAACGAGCCGCATCGCGTTGCCTTCTATCTTTATGAACTGGCGGGCGATTTGCATGGTCTTTGGAACAAGGGCAACGATGTGCCGAGCCTTCGGTTCATCCAAGAGGGTGACTCAGATGCATCACAGTCAAAAATTGCGCTCGCGCGGGCTGTTTCCGTTGTAATTGCAGCGGGCTTGGGTATCTTGGGCGTCAAACCGGCGGAGGAGATGCGTTAATCGCAGTCCGATCATCGGTCAAAAGAGCAGTATAATCAGACCCGAAGGATGCGGCGCCAAGTCGTGCAGCGGGCAGTGAGGCAAAAATGGCATACGCGAACCCGTCGCAAGGCGCTTCCCAAACCCGTACCCGAGACATTCCTGCGCCCAGTGCTGCGACGCTGACCAACATTGCTGGTGCTGCCGTGTCTTTGGCCCTTGTCGTTGGCGTGGGCGTTTGGGGTTATAAGCTGTTCATGCGCGATGTGACCGGCATCCCTGTGGTTCGTGCCGCCGAAGGTGATATGCGTATTCGCCCTGAAGACCCCGGTGGGCAAGCCGCCCGCCACCAAGGACTGTCTGTAAATGCTGTTGCCG
This sequence comes from uncultured Sulfitobacter sp., assembly GCA_964636575.1. GTDB lineage: Bacteria > Pseudomonadota > Alphaproteobacteria > Rhodobacterales > Rhodobacteraceae > CAZWSE01. The sequence continues at coordinate 26,223 of CAZWSE010000030.1, forward strand.
CGACCGGTGCTGCGGAGGCTCCTGCGGATCGATTGGTTTTGGCCCCCCGTCCGGTTGAGCTTGCCGACGGCGATGTGCCGATGCAGACCATCGTTGCCGCCGTTCCTTTGGTCGCCCCTGAACCTGAAATTGAAGTGACCCCGCAGCCTCGTCTGGCCGATCAGGCCGCTGTTGCTGAGGCCATTCGCGAAGGGTCTGTAGATGCGCTTGTGGCTGAATTGACCCAAGGCGTTGAGCCGATTGAAGCCGCCCCTGAGGCGCTTTCCGAAGTTGCGGCTGTGGTTGTGCCAGATGTAGCAACAGACGCGGTTGAGGTTTCGGTGACCGCCGTTGCGCAATCCCTTCGTCCGGTTGTGCGCCCTAAACCGATTACCAATGTGCAGCAAACGTCTGCCCCTGCGGACCCTGTGATTGCCGCTTTGGCGGAGGCTGACCCTGAAACCATCCCTGCGGGCACCCGCCTTGTGCAACTGGGTGCTTTTGACAGTGCCGAGATCGCCCGCGCGGAATGGGACAAATTGAATGGTCGCTTTGGTGATTACCTGTCCGGCAAATCCCGTGTCGTTCAAAAGGCGACAAGCGGTGGGCGCACGTTCTACCGTTTGCGCGCACTTGGGTTCACTGATTTGGCCGATTCCCGTCGCTTCTGTTCTGCTTTGCTTGCCGAACAGGCAGATTGTATTCCGGTTCAATCTCGGTGAGCCGGTTCGGCGCGACGATCCTTGATGCGGATGGGTTGCGTTTAAGCACTGACGAGAAAGCGTTTTTCCGCGATGTGAACCCCTTCGGGTTCATCCTGTTTGCCCGCAACATCGATACAGCTGATCAAGTGCGCGCGCTCTGTGCTGAGTTCCGTGAGGCCGTGGGCCGTGATTGCCCCATTACCATTGATCAAGAAGGGGGTCGCGTGCAGCGTTTGCGCGGGCCTATCTGGCGCGAATGGGTGCCGCCTTTGGATCATATCGCGGGCTGTTCTGATCCGGTGCGGGCGATGTATTTGCGGTATCGTCTTATTGCGAATGAGCTTTATGCCCTTGGAATTGATAGCAATTGTGCGCCCATGGTTGATGTGCCCAATGATCAGACCCATGAATTTCTGACCAATCGCTGTTACGGGAAGGACGCGGCACAGGTTGCGGCCATTGGTCGTGCGGTGGCGGAGGGGTTGCTGGATGGGGGTGTTCTGCCTGTGTTGAAGCATATCCCCGGCCATGGTCGTGCGACCCAAGACAGTCATTTTGATCTGCCCCATGTGGAGGCAGATATTGAGGCACTGACAGAGGTGGATTTCGCGCCGTTCAAGGCGCTGAATGATCTGCCGATGGGGATGACCGCGCATCTGGTTTATGACGCGATTGATCCCAAGCCTGCGACCCTGTCGACGAAAATGATGGGGGTGATCCGTGATCAAATCGGCTTTGACGGGTTGATCATGACGGACGACATTTCGATGAAGGCTTTGCAGGGGTCTTTGGCGGACCTGTCGCGAGCGTCACTGGATGCAGGCTGTGATGTGGTTCTGGCCTGTAATCGCACCCTTTCGGAGCGTATGGACATCGCTGAGGCGGCTGGCGAGATGACCGAACTGGCGCAATCGCGCGCAGACGCTGCCCTATTGGCCCGCCGGACCCCCGATGCTATAGACATTCCCGACCTTGAGGCGCAGCTTAAGGCGCTATCAGGCGGGCAGGTGTATGGCTGACGACAGCTTTCAGGAAGACACACAATCGGTAGAGGAACGGCTGGCGGCCGAGGCTTTGATTGTGGATGTGGATGGCTTCGAGGGCCCGCTGGACGTGCTGCTGACCCTGTCGCGCACTCAAAAGGTTGATCTGCGCACGATTTCCGTTCTGGCGCTGGCCCGTCAGTATCTGGCCTTTATCGACAAAGCGACAGAATTGCGGATTGAACTGGCGGCGGATTATCTGGTGATGGCGGCTTGGCTGGCGTTCTTGAAATCACGCTTGCTGTTGCCGCCCGATCCCGCTGACGAAGGCCCGACGGGTGATGAATTGGCCGCCCATCTGGCCTTTCAGTTGGAGCGTTTGCAGGCCATGCGCGATGCCGCTGCACGTCTTATGGGCCGCGACCGATTGGGCCGCGATTTCTTTGCCCGTGGTCTGCCCGAGGACGTGACCCGTATCAAAACGGTGACCTATACTGCCAATCTGCTTGATCTGATGCAGGCCTATGCCCGTATCCGCACCCGTGATGAATTCCGCCCCTTTGTGATGGACCGCGAGAAGGTGTTCACGATGGAGCAAGCCTTGGACCGGATGCGCGGATTGATCGGATTTGCAGGCGATTGGACGGATCTACAAAGCTATATGCCCGAAGGCTGGGAAATGGACCCTGTGAAGCGGCGCTCTGCCACTGCTTCGACCTTTGCGGCGTCACTGGAGTTGGTTAAAGAAGGCCATCTGGAAATCCGGCAGACCGAGACGTTTGCTCCGATCCAGTTGCGCAAAAAGGATGAGCCGCGTGCCTGAAGATATTGAACCACAAGAAGAAAGCCTGTTTGAGGCCCCACCCATGGGCGAACAAGAGCGCATGGTTGAGGCCGTTCTTTTTGCATCGGTTGATCCTGTGACAGTGCGCGAACTTGAGGCCCGTATGCCGCATGGCTGTGATGCCGCCGAGGCTTTGACGCATTTGCGCAAACGCTATGAAGGACGCGGCGTGCAGCTTGTGAAAGTCGGCGATGCTTGGGCGATGCGCACCGCTGCTGATCTTGGTTTCCTGATGCAAAAGGAAACCGTTGAGACCCGCAAGTTGAGCCGTGCCGCGATTGAGACCTTGGCGATCATTGCCTACCACCAGCCTGTGACCCGCGCCGAGATTGAGGAAATTCGCGGTGTGTCCGTGTCGCGCGGTACTGTGGACCAGTTGCTTGAGATGGAATGGATCCGCTTTGGCCGTCGCCGTATGACACCCGGTCGGCCTGTGACCTTTGTTGTGACGCAGAACTTCTTGGATAACTTTGGCTTGGAATCGGCACGTGATCTGCCGGGGCTAAAGGAATTGCGTGTCTCTGGCTTGCTGGAAAGCCGCCCGATGACGGGTGTTCCGGGGCCTGAGTTTGAACCGGATGCTGATGAAGATGAAGCAATTGAGGGACAGTCGGAGCTTTTTGAGGACTGATTTCGCGGTTTGTTAAGAGGATTGCCGTCATCTTTGCTAGGGTGGACGCAAGGTTTCACCCAAGTAACCAACCGAGGCAGATATGAACGCTAATCAAATCATCAATATGGTGGTCCGTCTTGTGATGCGGCGGGCGATCAACAAAGGCATTAATGTTGGTATGGGCCAAGCGTCCAAACTGGGCAGCAAGGTCAAGGGGCGCAATCGTCCTGCGGCAGGTCATGACACAGGCCCTGCGCCGATGGATCCGCCGGACGGCAATTCCAAACCTGCGGCCCGCATGGCGGACAGACTTACCCGTTAAATCAGCGACTTAGCCGAAGGTCTTGAAGTGTTTTGACAGCTTCAATCCTTGGCCTTGATAGTTTGACGCGATCCCCGCGCCGTAGAGCTGTGTGGGCTGCTCGCTCATGCGCTCATAGACCAATCTGCCGACGACTTGCCCGTGTTCCAAGACGAAGGGCGCTTCGTGGCAGCGGACCTCGAGAACCCCGCGCGACCCTGCGCCACCTGCGTCCGAGTTGCCAAACCCGGGGTCAAAGAAGCCTGCGTAGTGCACGCGAAATTCACCGACCATCGCCACGAAAGGTGCCATTTCGGCGGCGTAATCGGGGGGGATATGCACGGCTTCGCGGCTGACGAGGATATAAAACGCGCCCGGATCAAGGATGATTTGCCCGTCGTTCGTGCGCAGTTCTTCCCAAAATTCCGACGGGTCGTAGTGTCCGATCTTGTCGAGATCAATAACGCCCGTGTGCGGCTTGGCGCGGTACCCGACCAAGTCACCTTTGGCTGGTTTCAGATCGACCGAGAATCCAAGTCCTTCGTCAATCACAGCGTCATTGTCGACCAATGGTGTTTCCGCGTGGACCTGTTTCAGGTCTTCATCAGACAGCACGGCTTGTCCTTGCCGGAACCTGATTTGGTTGAGCCGCATACCGGGCCGCACCAGAACCGAGAAGGAACGCGGACAGATTTCAGCGTAAAGCGGGCCTTTGTAACCCGCTGGGATACGGTCAAATTCGGTTCCGCCATCCGTGATCGTGCGCGTCAGCAGATCGAGCCGTCCGGTCGAGCTTTTGGCATTGGCAACTGCTGTCAGATCATCGGGCAGGGCCAGCGTTTCCATGAGCGGCACCAGATAGACCGCCCCTTTTTCTAGAACTGCCCCGTTTGTCAGATCAATGCTGTGCATTTCAAATTCGGACAGTCGGTCTGCGACAGTCCGATCCGCGCCCGTCAGAAAAGAGGCCCGTACGCGATACGCGATTGTTCCGAGCCGCATATCAAGGCTTGCGGGTTGGATCTGCGCGGGATCAACGGCTGGATCTGCTGTAATCTGGCCCTTCTGGATCATCTCTGCGATCAACTGGTTTGGAATAACGCCCGTCATGGAGGCCCCTTTGAATTTACGCTGTCCCAAACACCAAAACGCCCCTGACCTTGCGGTCGCGGGGCATTTTTACGTCGGTATTCTTGGTCGGGCTAGCAGGACTCGAACCTGCGACCTTCCGTCCCCCAGACGGACGCGCTACCAGGCTGCGCCATAGCCCGACGTGAGAAGTGTCATACCCGATTTCGGCGCGGGGGCAAGGCATATTTCCCAATGGATCAGCGGTGCTGCGCGGCCATTTGATCGCGCAGCCCTTGCAGACGATCCATAAGTGGCTGAATGGCCGTAGCATCTTTTGGCGTAAGTGTTTTGCAGGCGAAAATATGATGCAAAACGCCTGCATCGGGTGTGCTGTCATCCACGGGTGGAAGATCCGGCATTGTGATATTGGAAGTCTTGGCTGCGGGTGCGTCGTCTGCCGCAGCAACGGGTGTTGCGGGCGCCTGCGTGGGGTCAGTTGTGGGCTTAGCGGCAGGATCATCGCTGGAGGTGTCAAATAGAACGACTTTAGCGTCGGTTTGTTCTTCTTCGGCTTCGACAAAGGGCGCTTCTGTGTCTTCAGCTTCTATCGGAGAGTCCGCAGGCGTATCCGCTGCTTTTGTCTTTTCTGGTGATGTGTCAGCGGTCTTGGGTGGTGTGTCGTCTTTCGCGGCCGGAGCTGTTTTAACCTCTTCAACGGTCTCAGCGGCGTCTTCATCAACGCCAAGGTCATCGAGAGATTTTGAAAACCCAGCCACATGGGCCACGCCTTCGTCGCGCAAGATTTTTTGCACGCCTTTGATGGTCAGGCCGTCATCATGGAGCAAGTGTTTGATCCCGCCGATCAGACGCATGTCATTGGGGCGGTAGTACCGACGGCCACCGGCGCGCTTTACGGGTTTGATCTGGGTAAACTTGCTTTCCCAAAACCGCAGAACGTGAGCTTGCACACCAAGCCAGTCGGCAACTTCGCTAATTGTACGAAAGGCATCGGCAGACTTGCCCATCAGGAAATCCCTATCGTTTATTGCCCGATGCGACGCGATCTTTCATCAAGTGCGACGGGCGGAACGTCAAAACGCGACGCGGATTGATTGGAACCTCTTCGCCGGTTTTCGGGTTGCGCCCCACACGGGCTTTCTTTTCGCGCACGCTAAAGGTGCCAAAAGACGAGATTTTCACTTGTTGTCCAGCAACGAGCGCGTCCGAGACGTGCTCAAGCACGCTTTCAACCAGCTGTGCGCTTTCATTGCGTGAAAGGCCTACTTCGCGGAACACGGCCTCGCTGAGATCCATGCGCGTGAGTGTTTTTTCAGTCATATCTTCCCCCAAGTGTCGACTGACTTTAGGGCGTTTTGAAATTCCGAGTCAATATCAATGGCTTGAGAGCGGCAGTTTATTCAATAATGCAGGGGCTTTAAGCGATTACCAGCGCAGGACCACCGCGCCCCATGCCAATCCGCCGCCGATGGCTTCGGTCACAATCAGATCGCCTTGTTTGATCTGGCCGCGTTCCTTCCCGACCGAAAGCGCGAGCGGGATAGAGGCCGCAGAGGTATTTCCGTGATCTTGCACGGTCACCACCACGTTTTCCATCGGCAGGCCCAGTTTTTTGGCGGTGCCTTGAATGATCCTGATGTTTGCCTGATGGGGCACAACCCAATCGACGTCTTCCGGTTTTACTTGCGCACGGTCCATTGCGGTTGTCGCGGTTGCAGCCAGTTTTTCGACCGCGTGCCTAAAGACCTGGTTGCCCTGCATCCGCAAATGCCCTGTGGATTGCGTGCTGACCCCACCATCAACATAGAGAAGATCGCGGTGGCTGCCGTCTGAATTGAGGTCTGTGGACAGGATTCCGCGATCTTCGGCGGTGCCTTGCCCTTCGCCGGCTTCCAGGATCAAAGCGCCTGCGCCGTCCCCGAACAGGACACAGGTGCCTCTGTCGGTCCAATCCATGATCCGGCTGAAGGTTTCAGCCCCGATGACCATAACCCGTTTCGCTTGCCCCGACAGGATCAGCGCATTGGCATTGGCCATCGCAAAAACGAAGCCTGCGCAGACCGCTTGTACGTCAAAGGCAAATCCGCGTGTCATGCCAAGTTGTGCCTGCACCATTGTGGCCGCAGACGGAAAGGTCAGATCCGCTGTTGAGGTCGCCAGAATGATGGCGTCGATATCGTTGGGTTCCATCCCCGCGTCAGCCAGAGCGGCTTGCGCTGCTTTTGTCGCCAGATGTGATGTATTTTCATCTTCGGCTGCGAAATGCCTGCGTTCAATGCCGGACCGGCTTTTGATCCATTCATCGGTGGTGTCGAGCGTTTGCTCGAACTCGCTGTTGGGAACGACCCGTTCGGGAAGGTAGTGTCCGACGCCACGAACGGTTGCGCGAAGTGTCATGTGCTGGGTCCGTTCTTGTCGTCACTTAGGGCATTAAACGTAAGGTCATCTTGGGTAAGGTCGGCCGCAGAGGCAACCCGTGCGGCGAGTTTTTCTGTGAAACCAATCTGCGCGAGCTCAAACGCCAGTTTTACGGCAGCAGACACGCCGGTTGCATCTGCGCCGCCGTGAGATTTGACCACCGTTCCGTTGAGGCCCAGAAAGACCCCGCCGTTGACCCGACGCGGGTCGATCCGTTTTTTGAGCCTTGTCAGCGACGACAACGTCAAAAGCGAGGCCAGTCTGGAAAAGACCGAGTATTTGAAGGCTTCTCGCAGCAGGTCACCGATCAAGCTGGCGGTGCCTTCGCCGGTTTTAAGCGCCACGTTGCCCGTGAACCCGTCGGTGACGATCACGTCGCAGCTGTCGCCCGGAATATCGCCGCCTTCAATGAACCCGACGTAAGAAAACCCGCCCATGTCTTGCGCGGCTTTGATCAGATCATTGGCTTCTTTCAGCTCTGCACGGCCTTTGTGTTCTTCGGTGCCTACATTCAGCAATCCGACGCGAGGTCGGGCCAAGCCAAGTCCGTTGCGGGCGTAAGAGGCCCCCATAAGTGCGTATTGCAGCAGATCAGAGGCATCGGCGCGGATGTCGGCCCCGACGTCCAGCATCACGTTAAAGCCTTGCGCATTGCGCGACGGCCAAAGCACAGCGATGGCGGGACGCGCGATGCCGGGCAGGCGGCGCAGGCGGATCATGGACAAGGCCATCAAAGCGCCTGTGTTGCCGCAAGACACGGCCACTGTCGCTTCGCCATCGCGCACGGATTCGATGGCAGACCACATGGACGTGCCTTTGCCGTTGCGCATGACCTGACTGGGTTTGTCTTCCATGCTGACCACATCTGCGGAATGGCGGATGTCGCAGCGGTCTTTGAGGTTAGAAAACCGTTCAACCAAAGGGGCCAGCGTGTCGGCTGGCCCGTGCAGAATGAACTTTATGTTTGGATTGATTTTGGCCGATTTGGCCAGTCCTGCGATGACAACGGCAGGACCTTCATCTCCTCCCATCGCGTCGACCGATAAAACGGTGCGCTGCGGCGTCGCTGAAGAGGTGTCGGTCAAGGCCGTCATGCGCGCGCCTTTAGGTTAGGAAATTTAGGCTGCGTCGTCGTCCAGTTCGATGTCGTCCACGAGCGCTACGACTTCTTTTTCGTCGTAATGACCGCAGGCCGCACAAACGTGGTGCGGGCGCTTCATCTCGCCACAGTTGGAGCATTCGTTCGGGTTTGCAGCAACCAATGCGTCATGTGCGCGACGATTGTTGCGGCGTGACTTGGAAACTTTATTCTGTTGGACGGCCATGTCTCAAACTTCTCGTATCAGGGGGGCGGTACCGAACCTGCGGTGGCCCCGAATTTCATAGGATTGCTGCGGCATATTCGGATGCCCCACACTTGTCCAACCCTATTTACGGTTGGAGGCCGGAAAATACGAATAAAAACGTGTTGTGCAAGCCTTTTTTCGGGTTATGCGGGGGCTTAGCGATGGTCCGCATTGTTTGGTCGTCTTAGAGCCATCGCCCCGACTGCCAAAGGCGCGATCAGTTCGATCCACATCAGCCCCAGAAACAATCCATCGGGCGTGTCGCCCTGTGCAATTCCAATCAGCCTGCCGGCCCCGCCCAGAAAGAACAGCCCCAGAATGATCCAGACCCTCGTTTTGTCCAGTGTGGTGGCGCGGACCGTTTGGAAGATGAACCCCCCGTAGGCGGCCCAAAAAACCGCAAAGAAGCGCATTTCAGAGGAGACATTGGGCGTGTTTAGGTCTCCTGAGTAGCTGTTGTGTATGCCGATTGTCCCGAGTACGCCGCTGAAGATCGTCGCGGTCCGGTGCGGCCCGAGCCCATAGATCATGATGCCGATGACCAGTGCTGAAATGGAAAGCGCGAAGAGGCAAATGCGGATCAAAACGTGCATGGTATGCCTTTCAGCTGGGGTTTATGACCCTTTGGGTGTCAGACTGTCTTTGAGGGCCGCCAATCCGGCGAAGGGC